>NZ_JAHKSN010000004.1:0-135000 GCF_018863415.1 Deinococcus aestuarii
GTCAACCTTCGCTGGCAACGCCGACTGCACCTCTCCGCGATCTGAAGCCAAGGGCAGGACAGCGGGGCGACGGTTCACGTCGCCCCGCTGCCTCTTCAGCTACTGCGCAACAAGTCTTCAGTTCCAGCAAGGCTTCGGGCGGCGCGTCCAACCTCAGAATCCACCCGTCCGCCCACGCGACCACCTCCTCCCAAGTCACGGTCCCAAGCTGAGCGGCCCAGGCGAGCGCGAGGGCTTCGGTCGGCAGCGGACTTGCGGAAGGCACGCCGCAGATTAGAGCGGCCCCTCCCCGTCGCTAACAAGGAGACGCAGCTCCCCCCAGTGGAGGAACTGCGCCGGAAAGAGGCTCTACCTCAGGGCCGCGCGATGGTGATGACGGGTGAGGTCCAGGTCTCCAGGTGGGCGGGGTTGTTCTCGTCGCCGAGAGCCTTGAGGACGGTGAGCCTGACGACGTACTGCCCGTTGGGCACGTCCTTGCGCTTGTCCTTGTCGTTGCCCACGCCGTTGCTGCCGCGGCTGTGGCTGACGGTGCCGTCCCAGTCGTAGGCGAGAAGGCCGGTCGCGGTGCTGTTGCGGCCCAGGTACTCCTGGGTGAGCAGGTTGAAAAACTGGGGATGCACGGGCTTGCCGCTGGCGGCGTCGTACACGTCCATCTTCAGGAAGCGGGCGAAGTGGTCGAGGTGCAGCAGGAAGGAGGGCACGTCGCCGTTCTGGAGGGTGAAGGTCCCGCCTTCCGCCGTGGGCGTGAAGGTGCCGTCCGCGTTCGCCCGGGCAAGGCGGGGCGGGGTGGTCAGGACCTTGAGGGCCTGGTAGTCGCCCTTGAAGCCCGCGTAGGGCACCCGCAGCGTGGTGCCGCCGCCCTGGGGCGTGAAGACGAGGTAGCCGCCGTACTGGCTGAGGTCGGGGCCGTTCGGGGTGATCGTGACGGTCACGGTCGCGCTGCCGCCGGGCTGCACGGTGACGGTGTTCGTGTTGAAGCTCACGCCCGCGGGCGCGTTGGCGAAGCTCACCGTGTAGTTGCCCGTCGTGCTGATCGCCCCGACGTGCGAGAGCGTGTAGGTCACCGCGCTCCTGCCCGTGTTGGTGACGGTCAGGGTCTGCGTCTTGCTCGCGCCGTTCTCACTCTCGCCCAGGGAGAGCTTGCTGGGGGTGACAGTGGCGGTCGTCCCCACCGCCTTCACGATGTTGATCATGCCCGCGCCCTGACGGTGCACCATGTCGAGCAGCCTCGTCGCCGGGTTGCCCGACCACAGGTGCGGCTCAGCGGTGTTCTGGAGCAAGGTCCGCACGTCGGCGGCCTTCACCGCCACGCCCGCGTCCCGCTTGGCCTGGAGCAGCAGGGCGACCGCGCCCGCCACGTGCGGGGAGGCCATGCTCGTGCCGCTGATGGTGTTGTACCCGCCGCCGGGGAGGCTCAGCGGCCAGGTCGAGCGGATCAGGCCGCCGGGGGCACCGAGGTCGGGCTTGAGGCTCAGGTCGGCGGCGAGGCCGTACGAGGAGAAACTGGAGATCAGGTCACCCGTGGGGTTGCGGTACGAGCCCTGCCCCGGGGTCCAGGTGAGGGTCGCGCCGCCCGCCGTGATCGCGGCGTCGAGGGCCTTGCCGTCGGTGTCCGAGATGCCCACCACGGGAACCGTGATCGCGGGCGTGCCCGTCACGCTGGCGGCGAGGGGTCCGGCGGCGTTGTTGTACAGCACGACCGCCGCCGCGCCCGCCTGCTGGGCGTTGTAGGCCTTGACGTAGAAGGAGCAGGTCCCGCGCCGGATCAGCACGGCCTGGCCGCTCAGGCTGTTCGCGGGCAGGGCCGCGCAGCCGTCGGCGGTGCTGGTCGGGGTGCCGGTCTTGGCGAGCGGCAGGCTGCCCGAGGTGGGCGGCGTGGGCGAGGGCGAGGCAGGCTGGTAGCCGATCTTCTGGCCGTTCACCACGAACTCGCCCAGCAGGACGTGGGTGTTGTCGAAGGACGCCACGCCGATGACCTTTTCGCCCACGCCGGGGGCCCCCGCCGCGAACGCGCCGCCCGTGCCCGAGTTGCCGATGGAGGCGGTCACGACGACCCCCTGATCGACGAGGTTGGAGGCCGCCACGGCGGTGGGATACTGCGGCCACGACTGGAAGGCCGCCCCGATGGACATGTTCAGCACGTCCATCCCGTCGGCGAGGACGCGCTCCATCGCCTGAATCATGATGTCGGTCTGGGTCGAGCCCTCGCAGCCGAAGACGCGGTAGGCGCCGAAGGTCACGTCGGGCGCCACGCCAGTCGCCCCACCCGCGCTGGCGGCCTTCGCCCCGATGATGCCCGCCACGTGGGTCCCGTGCCCCCCGCAGTCGTCCGGGGTGTCCTGCCCGGGCACCGGCTGGTTCTCGCCGGTGAAGGCGTCGCCCACGAAGTCGTAGCCCGCCACGATGCGCCCCCGGAAGTCGGGGTGGTCGAGGTCGATCCCGGTGTCCATCACGGCGACCTTGATCCCCTTGCCCGTCAGGCCCAGCTCGTTCTGCGCCACGTCGGCGCCCGTCTGGGCGAGGGCGGTGGCGAGTTCGGGCTCGTTCACGATCTGCTCTTCGGGCAGCGTGACGTTGAGCACCGGGAACACGCCGCGCACCGTGGAGAGGTCCTTGAGCTTGCCCAGCTCGGAGGGCTTCACCCGCACCGACACGCCGTTCCACAGCCGCTCGAAGGTCAGGCGCTCCTGGAACTTCACGCCCAGTTGCCGGGCCTGATCGCGGAAGGCCTGCCGCTCGCGGGCGATGGCGGCCCCGTTCCCGCCCTTGCTGGTGGGGCGCTCGCTGAGTTCCACGAACCACAGCTCGGGCGTCTCGTTCTGGGCGGGGGTCGTCGGGGTAGAGAGGGCACCCAGCGACGCCTGGGCCGGGGCTGCCCCACCGGGCCCGGTCGCCTGCTGGGTCCCGCAGGCCGCAAGCGTCAGGGAAAGGAGGGTGAGGGCGGCGCCGCGTCTGAACGGGGTTGAAGGCATGTCTTCTCCTCGGGAAGGCCAGCGACGGCCCTTCCCCCAATAGCGAATACAGGGGCGAACATATGGACGAACGGGACCACGGGGGTCCCACCTGGCGGGTGTCTCCGAACGGCTGTTTGAGCTGCGGCCGACTATAGAGGCTGGGGAGACTGAGAAGCATGAAGTCTGCCGGTCAGCTTCTCATGCTGGGGGGAGGAGGCGCGGGGAGACGGCTTCTCCACGTGAGGAGAATCGAGGTCGGATGAAAGCGCCCGGTCCGGACCGTTCCCCGGGGCATGGGCGCCTTTCGTCCTTTTCCCGGTCGCCCGGGTGCGTTAGGCTGCCCCGGTGCCGCCTCCCACCTTGGGGCGGACCGTGCGGGGACCGGGGCGACATCCCTCTCCAGGCCGTTCTGCGAGACGCCTCCCCGCGCGCACAGGAGCAAACATGCGGAAGTTTTACACGTCGGAGTCGGTGTCAGAAGGCCACCCGGACAAGCTCGCGGATTTCATCTCGGATTCCCTGCTCGACGAGTTCCTGCGGCAGGAGCCTTCGAGCCGCGTCGCAGTCGAGACGCTGGTGACCACGGGCATGGCCGTCGTGGCGGGCGAGGTGCGGGCGGACAAGGCCCACGTGGACGTGCAGAAGATCGTCCGCGAGGCCGTCAAGGCGGTGGGCTATACCCGCGCGATCTACGGCTTTGACGCCGAGTACAGCGCGGTGCTGACGACCATCCACGAGCAGTCCCCGGACATCGCGGGCGGGGTGGACCACTCCGAGGAGTGGCGCGCGATGACGCCCGAGGAACGCGCCCGGCCCGAGCACCGCTTCTCCGAGGTCGGCGCGGGCGACCAGGGCCTGATGTTCGGCTACGCGACGGACGAGACGCCCGAGCTGATGCCGCTGCCCATCTCGCTCGCGCACGGGCTGACCCGGCGGCTGGCCGAGCTGCGCAAGGCGGGAAGGCTGCCCTACCTCCGCCCCGACGCCAAGGCCCAGGTGACGGTCGTGCGCGACCTTCCCGCCACTGCGGCGGGCGTCCACGACGCCACCCGGACCTTCGTGGACACGGTGGTGATCAGCACCCAGCACGGTGAGGACGTGAGCCAGGAGCGGATTCGGGCGGACATGATCGAACACGTGATCCGCGCCGTGATTCCCGCGGGGCTGCTGACGGACGAGACGAAATACTTCATCAACCCCAGCGGCAAGTTCGTGCTGGGCGGGCCGCACGGCGACACGGGCCTGACCGGGCGCAAGATCATCGTGGACACCTACGGCGGGGCGGTGCCGCACGGGGGCGGGGCCTTCAGCGGCAAGGACCCCACCAAGGTGGACCGCTCGGCGGCGTACTACGCCCGCTACATCGCCAAGAACGTGGTCGCCTCGGGGCTGGCGCGGCGGGCGCTGGTGGAGGTCGCCTACGCCATCGGGCGGGCGCACCCCGTCTCGCTGCGGGTGGATACGTACGGGACGGGCACCGTGAGCGACGACCTCCTCGCCGACCTCGTGCGCGAGCACTTCGACGCGCGGCCCCAGGCGATCATCGACCAGCTCGACCTGCTGCGCCCGATCTACGCGCAGACGGCGGCCTACGGGCACTTCGGGCGGCCCGAGTTTCCCTGGGAGCAGACCGACCGGGCGGAGTTGCTGAGAGCGGCGGCGGCAGGGCGCAAGCAGCTCGTCTGAGGTTCAGCCTGGAGGGGGCGGCGACCGGGAAGGGCCCTGGTCCGCCGCCCCCTCTTGTGGTCCCCCGGCCCGCGCGGGCCAACAGTCGCCGGGCCTCACGGGGCCGATCCGGCGGGTCTAGTGGAGAACGCGGATGGCGGGAGGACAGCGCGGCAGTATGCTGATCGTATCGACGGCCCAGGGGTCCCGGCGGGGGGCGGAACCGGGCCGGACAACCGGGAAAGGAGCGTGAGGACGGTGAACACCGGACTTGGCCCTTGAGGGCCGGGCCCCTCCGTTTGGACGCCTTCCCTCCGGGGAGGGGGCGTCGTTCTCGGGGTCGCCGTCGAGGGTTCGGCGCAGCCGCCGCCCGCGTCGAGCCTGACGGGGTCCGCCGGAAGGACAGGCGCGGCACGACAGGAGGCGATCATGATCTCGGCAACGCAACGTCTCGACGACCTCGGCCTGAGCAACCGCGAGCTGCTCGAACTCAACCTCCAGCGCCGTCAGAAGTTCCGGAAGTCGCCCGAGGCCATCTACCACTGGTGGCGCCGCTGCACGGTCAGGGTGCTGCTGGTGACCGACGGCGGCCTGAACTTCGGCCCGGGCGACTTCGGCCTCTCCACCTTCGTTCACATCCTGCAAAACGACGCGCCCACCCGCGTGCGATTCGAGCTGACGCTGGCTCACATCCGGCCTAACGTGACGGACGCGGACGTCATGCTGGGGGCCCCCGGCATCGCCCGCAGCCTCAAGGGTTTCCGCTTCGACGACCCGGCGCATTTCAGGCCCGACATGTACGACCAGGTCTGGCTGTTCGGGATCGAGACGACCTACGCCGGGATGCCGGGGCGGGGCACCTTCCTGGCGAACGCCGAGGTGCAGAACATCGCCGACCACATGAACCGGGGCGGCGGGGTCTTCGCCACCGGGGACCACGGCTTCCTGGGGCGGGCGCTGTGCGGGGCGCTGCCGCGGGTGCGCGGCATGAGGCACTGGGGAGACTTCCCGTCAAGCGCCGACGCGACCAATGAGGTCAGCATGACCGGCCCCCGCCGGAACGACACCAACCAGAGCGGGAACGACCCAGGCACCCAGTTCAGCGACCAGAGCGACGACCTGCCGCAGCGGCTGGAGCTGGTGCTGTACAGCACTTTCGCGGGCTTCCTGCGAAACGCGCGTTACCCGCACCCGGTGCTGTGCGGGCGGCTGGGCCGCATCGACGTGCTGCCCGACCACCCGCACGAGGGGGAGTGCCGGGTGCCGGACGACGTCACCCAGGCCTTCGGCGGGAGGGACGAGTACCCGCCGGACGGCGCGGGCACGCGGATCGTGCCGGAGGTGATCGCCCACAGCCGGGTCCCGGCGGGCAACACCGCCGACAAGGCGGGCAGCAAGACCGCGACCATCCCACACACCTTCGGGGCGATCAGCGCCTACGACGGGCACCGGGCCGGGGTGGGCCGGGTGGTCTGCGATGCGACCTGGCACCACTTCGTGAACGTCAACCTGATCGGCGTGCTGGAGGGCGGTATTTTCGACCAGTTCGACACCCTGGGCGGCGACCAGCATATCGGCGAACATACCTCGAAGCACGACGGGTTCCTCAGCTCCGACGCCGGGCGGGACATTCTGGACCGGATCAAGAACTACTACACCAATATCGGCGTGTGGATCGCGCCGCGTGAGCGCCACGCGTGCTTCAACCTCTACGCCTGGTGGCAACTGGTGTACGCCGACCGCATCATGGAGGCGGCCCTGGCGGACCCGGAGGTGCCCCTGCAACAGGTTTCGGCGGCCACCCTGCTCTCCATCGGGATTCACGCCCGCGACGCGTTCGGCCGCCGCGCCAGCCGCTGTCAGACCCTGGAATGGTTGATCGACTGGCTGCGGAAGCCCTGGCCGGAGGTCGTGCTGTGGATTGACCCCTGGGACCCGGTGACGAGACTGCGGCTCGACAAGGAGGAGGGCCCCCTGCCGGTCGTGGACCCCATGCCGCTGGTGGACGTCGCCCTGGGGGCCGCGCTGGTGTCCCTGCGGCAGGCCTTTCCCTACCCCCCGGCTAAGCTCACGGAACGAGAGGACCGGCGGGCCCTGGAAATTACCCTCGCGGGCGCCCGCGCCGGACTGGACCTGGCCTTGCGGGACGTCGCCCCGCACCTTGAGGCCTTCAACCGGCTGGTGAGGCGTTAGAGCATCGGACGAAAGAGGAGGTGTCACCCTGACTTGTCAGGCGGCGAAGCAGAGTGAAGCGAAGGGTCCCCTCCAGGGCAGAGGAGAGGCTTCGCTTCGTCGGGCATGACCGCGTTCTTGTGTCACACGCTTCAGGGCGACGCACCCAATGCGTCGCCGCAGGTCTCAGGCGCCGACTCCACGGCGCGCCGCCCACTTTTTCGCCACTCGCTCTGCTGGGCGGCTTCGCAGGTCCGCTCTGAAAGGTTGCCGTTGTCTGGCGACCTTGACCTTTCTGCGGTTTGCCCTGGGCGGCACCGAACGGCCCGAAAACCCTCAGCCCCCCGCCTGTTCCCCGCGCATCTCGGTCTCCCGCCCCTCGTACACCTCGGCGAACTTGCGCCTCAGGGCGGCGGCGCTCGCGCGGGGCACCATCTCGGAGATGTCGCCGCCGTAGCTGGCGATCTCCCTCACCATCGTGGAGCTGACGAAGCTCCAGCGGGTCGCGGCCATGATGAACACGGTCTCGACCTCGCCGATCTGGCGGTTGAGGTGGGCGATCTGGAGTTCGTACTCGTAGTCGCTGACCGCCCGCAGGCCGCGCACGATGATCCCCTTTTGCTGCTGGCGCATGTAGTCCACGAGCAGGCCGCCGAAGGAGTCCACGCTGACGTTGCCGAAGTGGGCGGTCGCCTCGCGCAGGATGCCGAGCCGCTCGTCGAGGTCGAAGAGGTGGCGGCCCTGCTTGCGGGCGTTGTGCATGACCGTCACGGTCACCTGATCGAAGATGCGCGACGCCCGCGTCAGCACGTCCATGTGCCCGCTCGTGATGGGGTCGAAGGAGCCGGGAAAGACGGCGTTCATGTGAGGTCGAGTGTATCCCCCACCACAGGCCGCGTGTACAGCGTGAGGACGTTGCTGCCGTACACCCGCTCCTCGCGCCGGGAGCCGGGGTGCTCGGGCAGACGCACCTGACCCGGATGCTGGCACACGAGCAGGCCGCCGGGCGCCACGACCCCCGAGGCGAGCAGCCTCCCCGTCAGCCGCCCGATATCCTGCACGTAGGGCGGGTCGCTGAACACCACGTCGAACTCGCCCACGCGCCCGAGCAGGGCCTCCGCATTCCCGCGCAGGATGCGGACGGTCAGCCCCAGGCTCTGGGCGTTCTCCTCCAGGGTGCGGACGGCGCGGGCGTCCTTTTCGATCAGCGTGACCTCGTAGCCCCGGCTGGCCGCCTCCAGCCCCACGGCCCCGCTGCCGCCGTGCAGGTCGAGGAAGGTGCCCTCCGGCTGCCGGGTGGCGAGGAGGTCGAAGAGGCTTTTGCGGATGCGGGCGCCGCTGGGCCGGGCACTGGGGGGCACGTGCAGAACGCGGCCCTTCGCGCTGCCGCCCAGGATTCGCAGGCTCATGGGGGGTAGGGTAACGCAGGCGCGCCCCGAAGTCCGCAGGGGACCGGGGCGCGCAGAGGGGCGGGCGTTACCGCATCATCTTGACGGCGGCGCAGGCCACGCCCGCGTCGGCCGGGGTGCCCGCCGCGTCGCTGGCCGTGTGCACGTTGAAGTACGTCGCGCTTACCACGTCGGCGCGCGGGGCGTCGCCCATCAGGGTGAGCCTCCCGCTCGCGTCGGTCTGCCCGACGACCTTGCTGCTCATGATGGCCGGGCCGTTGCTGCTGCACGGATCGGCACTCGCCGTGCCCTGGTTGTGGTAATGCGCCACGTAGACCTGGTTGGGGAGCAGGCCCATGACCTTCGCGTCCGTCATCACCCGCTCACCGGACACCTTGCTCATGACCGTGCCGCTCGGGGTGAGGGTCCCGGCGGCGGGCTGCTTGCCGAGGGTCGCGGTCGTTCCGCCCATCATCATGGTGCAGGAACCGAGGGCGAGGGGCAGGGCGAGCGCGAGAAGCTTATGCATGGGTGAAACCCCTTTGGAGAGAACGTCGAAGATCGGGCGAACTGGACGTGAGCAGTCTGCCCCTCTTCCAAGCTCGACAGTGTTGGCCCGCGTTCATTGTCGGGGAGGGGTGAATGTCCGCCGGGGGGGTCTCTTCGGGGGTGCCGTGCAGGCCGCCCGGAAGAGGAGGCGCCGGACGGCGAGGCATCCTCCCATCCGGCGCGGGGTGTGGGCACGTCAGTTCTGAATCTGCGGCCGGGCGGCCAGGGTGAGCCTGACCTCGATCCTCTTGCCGCCGCGCAAGACGGTGAGGGTGACCGTCTCGCCGGGGCGGTAACGGCGCACGGCGTACTGGAAGTCCGAGAAGTTGGCGATGGCCTGACCGTTGACGGCGGTCACGAGGTCGCCGGAGACGCGCTTGCCCTGCTCGTTCAGGGTCAGGGGCTGGAGGCCCGCGCGGGCGGCGGGGCTGCCGGGCACCACGTTCGTGAAAAAGGCGCCGGGCGTGTCGCCGAGGCCGAGGTCGAAGACGCGGTTGAACTCCGAGAAGCGGTCGGCGGGCAGCGCAAAGGCGAAGTCGAGCTGCGGGTTGAGGGCGATCCCGATAACGGGGGCGTCGAGCTTCTCGCCCCGGCGCAGGGCGGCGAGCTTGGCGCTCGTCCTCGTCACGGGCACGGCGTAGGCGGTGATGCGGCCCGCGCGCGCGCCGGGGCCCACGCTGATGTAACTCACCACCCCCATCACCTCGCCCTGCGCGTTGATGATCGGCCCGCCGCTGTCTCCCGGCACCAGTTGCGCGTTCAGCTCCAGCGTGCCGGGCGGGAAGTCCGCGCGGCCCGCGTCACTGTCGAGGCCGGTGAGGCGACCGGTTTTCTGAACCAGGAAGTCGCCGCCGCCGTTGCCGATGGCAAGCGCCGTGTCCCCCACCCGGGGTCCCGTCGCGGCGAGCGGCATGGAGGGCGTCCCGGCGGGCACGTTCACCCGGATCAGGGCGAGGTCGGACTGGTCGTCGTAGCCGACCACCTGCACCGCGTAACGCTTCTTGTCGAGCGTCTGCGCACTCAGCGTCTTCGAGGCGAAGACCACGTGGTACGCCGTGAGCGCGTAGCCGTCGCCGATCAGAAAGGCGGTGCCCACCCCGTTCGGCTCCCGGCAGTTGGTCGGCGGGCAATCCTCGATGCGCAGGGTAGCCGGGCGCAGCTTGCGGTACAGGTCGTCGAGGGTGACCCTCTCCGCCTGGCTCAGCGGCGCGGGGGTGGCGGCGCGGCGCTCGGCGGGCGTCGTGCCGGAGGAGGGGGCCGCCGTCTGCGCCCGAGCAGGGGAAGTCGAAGAAACCACACCGCCGAGCAGCAGGGCGGACAACACCATCAGGCCGCGCGCGGCGGCGGGGCGTACGACGTTCATGCTTCAGTGTGATTGTTTGACTCCAGGTGGTATGTGCCATGTCTCCCCTTCCGGCGCGGCGGGTCCCCCGGGTCCAGGGCAGCCAGCCCCAGCCGCCGCTCGATCACGCCCCCGAGCCGCGTCAGGATGCCCGGCCCGCTCCAGCCCGTCACGCACGCGGCGGCGAGCAGCAGCGCCGGAGCGGGGGCGGGCCGCCACAACACCGTCAGCAGCGCGACCACCGTCAGCGCCGCGATCCCCGCCGCCGCCGCGTGCGCCAGCACCCGCCGGGCCCGCGGCGGCGCAGGGCGGGCGAGCTGCCGCGCGAGCTGCGTCACACTCCCCGCCCCGAACGCGGTGCCCAGCAGCGGAAGAAGATCGAGGAGGGGGGCAAGGTCGCTCATGGAAAGCCTCCTGGGGCAGGTGAGGGTGAGACCGGCGCCCCCCTCCCCCGCGCAGGAGGACGGGTCACGCCGGACGAAGGGGAGGACGGGAGGCGGGGTGTGGGCGCGGCCGCGAAGCGGGGCGGCGGGGATACGCCATCAACATAATATGCCTAGAGTCATATCGTCAAGCTCCACCATTCCAGTTGGGGCATTTCGCACAGGCTAGACTCGGTGCATGACCGCTCCCCTCTCCGACCTGCCCCGCTGGCTGCGCGAGCGCCGGGCGGGCCTGGGCCTGCGCCAGGACGAGGTGGCCCGCCTGACGGCCCTGCACGGGGGCGAGGCGGGCAGCGTGACCCAGCCGTATCTCAGCCGCCTGGAGCGCGGGACGAGGCCGCTGGGGGCCCTGACCCCGGCGCGGCAGGACGCCCTGCGCCGCGCCCTGGAGATCAGTGCGGGCGAGTGGGTGGCGCGCACGGGGCTGCCGCTGCTGACCACGCCGGGAGCCGGGGGCGAATTGCTGGGCACCCTCGACCTGATCCGGGTGCCGGTGCGGGCGCTCGCGTCGGCGGGCTTGCCGCTCTCGGAAGACCACGGCAGCGTGATCGACCACGAACTCGTCCCGGCGCGCGAGCACCGACCAGGAATGCTCGTGCTGGAGGTGCAGGGCGACTCCATGAGCACGGGCGAGGGCGGCGCGGGCGGCATCCGTCCCGGCGACCGCATCTACGTGGACCCCGGCGACCTCGACCTGCGCGAGGGCCGCGTCTACGTCCTGCACGTTCCCGGCCTGGGCCTGACCGTCAAGCGGCTGCGGCGGTACGGCCCCCACGTCTGGCTCACGAGCGACAACCCCGACCACCCCCCCGTCAAACCCGAGGAGGCCACCGTCGTCGGGCGGGTGTACTTCCACCAGCCCCGGGGCAACCGCCTGTGACCCCGCTGCCCCGCTAGCATGGCCCGCGTGCCCGAACAGCCCCTCACCCGCGTCTTCGTCTACGGAACCCTGATGCCCGGCGAGCGCAACGCCCACGTCGCCGCCCAGGGTGGGACCTTCGAGGCCCGGCCCGCCCGTCTGCCCGGCTTTCGCCTGCTGCACCTCCTCCCCGAGGCGTACCCGGCGGTCGTGCCCGGCGGCGCGGGGGAGAAGGTCTGCGGCCAGGTCCTCACCTATGCCCGGGAGGACTGGGGGGTCGCCCTCCCCTTCCTCGACGCGCTGGAGGGCGTGGACGAGGTGCCGCCCCTCTACACGCGCGAAGAGGTGACGGTGACGCTGGAGGGGGAGGAGACGTGTGCCGCCTGGGTCTACGTGTATGCGAACGCCGCGCGCCTCGCCCGTCCCGGCGTGGTCCCGATCCCGGACGGCGACTGGCGGGGGGCGCCGGACCGCGCCCGTCCTCGTCCAGAGGACCGCTAGGCCGAGTTCCAGGGTCGATCCCGGCGACTGGAAGCTGGCGACTGGCGACCCCACACCAAAGGAAAACCGCCCCCGGACGAGCCAGGAGCGGTGGGGCCGGGACAGCCTTCAGCGAACGATGCGCTGGCCGCGGCGGATGCTCAGGCGGTCGGTGAGGGCGATGTAGCCGTCGTAGTCGGTGCGCTCCAGGTACTTCAGGAGGCGGCGGCGCTGGCCGTTGAGGAGTTGCAGGCCGCGCTGGCCGTGCTTGTCCTTTTTGTTGGCGGTCAGGTGCGTGGAGAGGTTGTTGATGCGCTCGGTGAGCAGCGCGATCTGCACGGTGGTGCTGCCGGTGTCCTTCTCGCTCTGGGCAAAGGTCTGGATGGTCTGCTTCTTGTCGATCATGTGGTCCCTCTCGTGTTGTGAAGTCCCGCGCGGACCAGCCGGGCCAAAGGGTCTGTCGGAAGAAGTTCCACGGACAGACCTGCCCGACCGCTCACGGCGGCAGCGGGTAGCTTAGCACGCCGGGGCCGGGAGGCACGTTCGGCAGTTGACAAGGCGGGGGGCGGCCCCTATCATTCCTTTCGCTTCACCGTTGCTGGGGTGGCGGAATTGGTAGACGCACTAGCTTGAGGTGCTAGCGCCGCGAGGCGTGTGGGTTCAAGTCCCATCTCCAGCACCAACGGGCCGCCGGAATCTTCAGGGTTCCGGCGGCAGCCTTTGGCCCCACCGCGTCGCCGGAACGTGTGCTACACTCCGCGTCGCATTGCTGGCGCAACGCAGCGGGGACGCCTGAACCTGGTCAGGGCCGGAAGGCAGCAGCCATAAGGGATGATCTCTGGGTGCCGTTGCTCACCGGCAATGCTTTTTTGTGCTCCCCGTGCCATCCTCCCCACATGCCTGCCACCCGCGCGGCCACGCCGGACGACGCCCCCGCCGTCACCCGCATCTACAACGAGGGCATCGCCGACCGGATCGCCACCTTCGAGACGAGGAACAGAACAGAGGATGAGGTGGCCGAACGCCTGCGCGGGCCGCATCCCGCCGTGGTGGCGCTGGACGGGAACGGGGAAGTCGTCGCCTTCGCGTGGAGCGGCCCCTACAGCACCCGGGAAGTGTACGCGACCATAGGAGACCACGGAGTCTACGTGGCGCGGGAGGCGCGGGGGCGGGGGTACGGCGAGACCGCCCTGCGCGAGCTGATGACGGCGGCCCGGGAGGCCGGATTGCACAAGCTCACCAGCCGCGTCCTCGTGGAGAACACGGCCAGCCGCCGCCTCCATACGCGCTGCGGCTTCCGCGAGGTCGGGACCCACCGCCGCCACGCCCGTCTGGACGGCGAGTGGCGGGACGTGGTGACGGTGGAGGCGCTGCTGGACGAGGTGGAGGGACCGCCATGAGCAGGGGAGTCAATCATGTCCCTTTGAGCAACCTTCCGGCCACGGCCAGAAACGGGGCGCCGAGGTCCGGCAGGCCGTGGTGCCCCAGGTAGAGCCCGGAGGAGACCCGTTCCAGATACGCCCACTGCCAGATCGCCTCAGCGTCGGTCGCAGTCGCCTGTGCCATCTGGTCGCACCAGGAGCGCAGTTCCGAGTGCGGATGTCTGAAGGCCAGAAGCTCCGTGTTCCAGCCGCGCAGGGCGACCCCGAGGTCGTACTCCGGTTCGCACAGGAAACCCTCGGGGTCCACGAACACATAACCCGTCTCCGCACCTGGACGGGCCCGCTCCACCCGCAACAGGTTTCCCGCGTGGGGGTCACCGTGGACCACGACCTGTCGCGCGGGGTCACGCGCCTCCCACCTCTCACGGGCGTAGCGCAACGCCTGGTCGACCGCCGCCTGAAGACCCTGCTCTCCCCTCTCCTCGGCGAGGTCGCGCACGAGGGCGAGGAGCCCGGCGGCCTTGTGGCCGGATTCGCCCGGCGGGGGCAGGCAGAGTTCTCGCGGCACCTGCCAGGCCTGCCGCAGCGTCCCGGCGGTGATGGACAGCACGGCGGACACGCTCTGCACCACCTCATCCACAGGTGCCCCGAGGGATTCCAGGAGGAGGGCGCCCCGGTCGAGGTCGTGGGCCAGAACCTGAACGTACCCGTGACCCCGCGCCGCCACGAGGGTGGAGACCTGGGTGGTCAGGATGGGTTCCGGCAGGGCCAGCTTGAGGACGGCCCGCCGCCCGTCACGGGTGGTAACGCGGCGGACAGAGGAACGGCTGCCGCCGGGCAGCGGGTCGCCCAATCCAAGCTCCCACTCGCAGCATTGTCGCCGCAGCAGGCCGGGCAGCGCGTCCAGCCACAGGCGGCCGTGCGCCCCCAGGCTTTCCGCGTAGGCGCGCACGGTGGGCTGCACGGTGACCGCAGGGGCCTCTTCCACGATGGCGAACCCTACCACGCGCGGGCGAGACCGGACTCTGGGAGGACCACGGATGTTCCCGCACTGGTCCTGCTGTCTCTTGCCCAGGCTGGTCCACCTCCGGCTAATGTTCGGACGGCGGATTCGTCCAGGTAGCGTGCTTTCAAACGAGAAGAACCAAGGAGCGTGATGTGGCATGGCGACGGAATTGAAAACCACCGTGACGTACGAGGACACCCTGGGTCGGCTGGACATCCGCCTGGGGCGCGTGGTGGAGGTCGAGGTGGAGCCGAGCGCCCCGAAAGCGTCCTACCGGTTGACCGTGGACTTCGGGAAGTACGGGCGCCGGGTCAGCGTGGGCCGCTTCACCGGGCACCCGCCGGGGGAGCTGCTGGGGCGCCAGGTGGTGGGGGTGCTCAACTTCGAGCCGCGCCAGATCGGCGACGTGACCTCGGAGGTCCTCATTCTTGGGGTGCAGGTTCCAGGGGCCGCGAGCGGGGAGGCGACCGTCCTGACGCCCGCTCGGGAGGCCAGGCTCGGCGGCAAGGTGTTCTGAGAGAGGTAGCCCCGTCAGTTGAGGGGCTACCTCCCACCTCACCAAAGCTGCTCGGTTGGGATGACTTGGGGGATAGGCCCTCGACTTGTTGAAGACGTGTGCGGAGGGGCAGCCTGGCCCTCACCGCGTTTTTGGGATCAGCACCAGCGACTGCGTTTCCTTCACCAAGGCGAGTCCTCGCAGCCGCTCGGGGTCAAGGTCACCCGCCTTCGCCAGCGCCTCGGCCTTCTTGCGGTCGATGGTGGCGACCTCCAGCGCGGCGGCGTCGCCAAACACGTCGCGGAAGGGCTCGACGGGGTACTCCACCCGGCGCGAGACCTTGAGTTCGGCCCGGTAGAGGTCCGTCTCGGCGCGGGCCCCGGTGGCGAGGGCCGCCTTGATCCGGGCGGCGAGTTCGTCGCGCTCCAGTTCCAGCCCCAGCAGCGTGTCGCGCAGGGTGGCGTAGCGTTCGAGCAGTTCGTCTAGCGTCAGGTCCACGGTGGGGTCGAGCGGCGCCGTCATGGACCCAGCCTAAAACAGCCGCGCTCCCTTGGCAGGCGTGGACGCACGTTATCCCGGGTCAGCCAGGTTGAACGGCGGGCCAGGGACAAACTAGTTCCGTCATCCCGGGCACCGCCCGTCTTAAGATGGGCGGGTGAGCGACTCGGCGCCCGACAGGCCCTCTCCCCCTCCGACCTCCGACCTCGAACGGCGCGTGCTGGCCGCCATCCGCCGGGGCGCGAGCATGGCGGACATCGCGGAGCTGCGCCCGGCGCGGATGGCCTCGCCGGAAGACGCCATCCAGGCCCTTCAGGACGGCAACGCCCGCTTCTTCTCCGGGCAGGCCACCCGTCCCGAGGTGGACGCCAACCAGCGCCGGGCACAGATCATGGGCCAGACGCCCTTCGCGGCGGTTCTCGCGTGCAGCGACAGCCGGGTCCCCGTGGAGATCGTCTTCGACCAGGGCCTCGGCGACCTCTTCGTGGTGCGGGTGGCGGGCAACGTGGTCGGCGACGCGGGGCTGGGCACGCTGGAGTACGCGACCGAGCACCTCGACGTTCACCTGATCGTGGTGATGGGGCACGAGGGGTGCGGGGCGGTGGCCGCCGCCATGCTGCCGGAGGAACAGGTCGCCCGGGAGCCCGAGAACCTGCGCAAGCTCATCGCCCGCATCCAGCCCTGCGTGCGGGACCTTCCCCCCATCCGCGACAAGAAGGCCCGGATGCGCGAGGCGGTGCTGAACAACGTCCGCTGCCAGGTCGCCATGTTGCGCGAGCAGCCCGTCATCCAGGCCGCCGAGGCGCGCGGCCAGATTCGCGTCATCGGCGCCTACTACGAGATCGGCTCCGGCGCCGTCGATTTCCTGATCGAGGAGGAAGACCTGCGACCGTGAACGTTGCGTCAACCCACTAACCGAAGCAAAGCACTTTACAAAACAGAGCGTGAGGACTAGAGTGGGAGGTCGCGTGGCGCCCTATCTCAGACGAGCGGCGCCCTCTGCATCTGTAACGGAGGAACCATGCAGCGGACCATCCTGACCATTCTCGCGCCCCTGCTTCTGGTGGGCGGCGCCCAGGCCCAGACCAAGCCCAGCACCCTGACGCCCGGCGTGCTCAAGATCGGCATGGAGGGGACGTACGCGCCCTTCACCTACAAGGACGAGAAGGGGCAGCTCGTCGGCTTCGACGTGGACATCGCCAAGGCGGTGGCGGCGAAGCTGGGCCTCAAGCCCGAGTTCGTGCTCACCGAGTGGAGCGGCATCCTGGCCGGGCTCCAGGCGAGGAAGTACGACGTGATCGTGAACCAGGTGGGCATCACGCCCGAGCGGCAGCAGGCCATCGGGTTCAGCCGGGCCTACGCCTACAGCAGCCCGCAGATCATCGTGCGGAAGAACGCTAACACCTCGTTCAAGACGCTCACCGACCTCAAGGGCAAGCGGGTGGGCGTGGGGCTGGGGAGCAACTTCGAGAAGCAACTGCGGGACGCGGGCGGCATCAACGTGGTGACGTACCCCGGCGCCCCCGAGTACCTGCGCGACCTGATCTCGGGCCGCCTCGACGCCGCGTACAACGACCGCCTGCTGGTGGGTTACCTGATCAAGCGCGACAACCTCCCCGTCAAGGGCGCGGGCGTGATCGGCCAGCCCGAGCCCGTGGGCATCGCCCTGCGCAAGGACAACACGGCGCTCAGGGCCGCCGTCGACCGGGCGCTGACCCAGATCAAGGCGGACGGTACGTACGCGAAGATCAGCCGCCAGTGGTTCGGGCAGGACGTGAGCCAGCCCGGGAAGTAAGCCCTCTGGGCGGCGGGACGCGGGGAGGAAATGCCCCGGGCGTCCCGTCGCCGTTTAAGGTGAGCCCCGTGGACCTCTCCTTCATTCTGCAAAGCGCCCTCCAGGCCCTGCCCGTCCTGATCCAGGGGGCGGGCGTCACGCTGGCCTTCGCGCTCGCGGCGATGGTGCTGGGGCTGCCGCTGGGCTTTCTGGTGGCCCTCGCGCGGCTCTCCAGGTTCGCCTTCCTGCGAGGGTTGACGGGCCTGTACGTGTCCTTTATCCGGGGGACGCCCCTGCTGGTGCAGATTTTCGTCATCTACTACGGGCTGCCGAGTTTCGGGATCACGCTCAGCCCGGTCGTGGGCGGCGTGCTGGCCCTGACGCTCAACGCGGGCGCCTACCTCTCGGAGACGATCCGGGCGGCGATCCTGTCGGTGGGGCGGGGGCAGCGGGAGGCGGCGTACAGCCTGGGGCTGACGGGGGCGCAGACGATGCGCTTGATCGTGCTGCCGCAGGCGCTCCGGGTGGCCGCGCCCAGCCTGGGCAACAGCCTGATCGGGCTGGTCAAGGACACCTCGCTCGTCTCCGTGATCACGGTGGTCGAACTGCTGCGAAGCGCCCAACTGGTGATCGCCCGCACCTTCGAGCCCTTCGGCCCGTACATTATGGCGGCCCTGCTGTACTGGGCGATCAGCGGGATACTGGAGGTCGTGCAGCGGCGGGTGGAGCGGCGGCTCTCTCGCGGGACGGTGTAGGAAAGGAAGAAACAGGGGGAGGGGGACGCAGGTCGACGTGTCCCCCTCCTCCTTGTTTTGATCCCCGTCAGGTCGCTGCCCGCCGCGCCTGCGCCCGCACCGCCGCCGTCCAGGTCAGCGCGAGGAGGGCGAGCAGGGCGGTAAGGGTGAGCATCAGCGTTCCCGTCTCGACACGCCACGCCGCCAGCGCCGCGCCGAGGGTCAGGCCGACCGCGTTCACACCCATCAGCGCGCCGATCACCCGGCCCCGCAGACCGTCCGGCACGAGTTGTTGCGAACGGGTGGTGGCGGCGACCTCCAGCAGGCCCAGCCCCAGGCCGAAGACGGCGGCGGCGCCCCACCACGCGGGCACCGGGGTCAGCGCGAAGCCCAGCGTGCCCAGAACGAGGACCCAGCGGCCCGTGCCGATCAGCAAGTCCAGACTCCGCCGGGCGGCGAGCGGAGTGACGAGGGCGATGCCGACGAGGACACCGCCCGAGATCAGCATCTCGAAGACGGCGTAGTCGGGCGCACCCCGCCCGAAAGCCGTCATGTGGAGGGGCGCGCGGACGTTCATCACGTTCATGGCGAGGTTGAGCGCGAAGCTCATGGCGAGGAGGGCGAGCAGGAGGGGCGAGCGGCGGATCACCCGCAGGCCCTCCAGAGCGTCACTCAGCGGCTGAATCCTTCCGCCCGCCGCCCCCTCCAGCCGGGGCAGGGCGAGGGCGGCGACGAGCAACCCCAGGATGAGGGGTGTGGCGACGAGCAGCGTCCCTCCCGCACCGAACCCGTGGACGAGCACCCCTCCGACCCCGTAGCCCACGAGGGGAGCGCCCATCAGCGCCCCGCTGTTCAGGCTGTTGGCGCGCGGCAGCGGGGCGGCGGGCACCAGACGCGGCACGAGCGCGGCCCCCGTGGCGTAGGCGAGGGTGGAGAGCAGGCCGTTCAGGAAGGCCAAGGCGGCGAGGAGCGAGAGCGGAGCCGTTCCCACCAGGGCCAGCCCGCCCACCGCCCCCACCGCGAGCGCCCGCAGTCCGGCGCTGAGGGCGAGGAGGAGGCGCGGCGGCAGCCGGTCGGCGAGCCCGCCCAGCAGCGGCGCCAGGAAACGCGGCAGGCTCCCGCACAGCACCACAAGGCCGACGGCCCCCGCGCCTCCCCCGGCGTCCAGCGCCAGGAACGGCAGGGCGACGGCGACGGCGGAGTCGCCCAAGGCAGTCGCGCTCAGCCCTGCCCAGTAGGTCCAGAACGAGCGCGGCAGCGTGGTCGTCGCATGGGTGGTGGTCATGGCCCCAGCGTCCGGCGTACCCTGCCGAAAATGCCGCAGACGATTTTGGGTTCCTTCGAGGGCGATTGGTTCGAGGTGGGCACGCCGGAGCAGGCCCGGTTGCTGAGCGATCCCGTGGCCCTGCGCCACCTGGAACCCTTCCTCGGGCGGACGTTGGGGGCGGGGGCGGCGGCGCGGGAGGCGGGCGTGAGCGTGGAGCGAATGCTCTACCGGGTGCGGCAATTTCTGGGGGCCGGGCTGCTGGAGGAGGTGGGCATGGAGAGACGCGCCGGGCGACCCGTGCGGCTCTACCGCGCGCCCGCCGGGCTTCGGGTGCCCTTCCACCTCACCCCCTTCGCGGACCTGGAGGCGCAGATCGCGCAGCACGGTCGGCCCTTCGACCGCCTGCGGGCCCGTGCCGGGGCAAGGCGCCTCGCGGAGTTGGAGCTGGGGACCCGCCTCCTCTACCGCGACTCCAGCGGCGAGGTCCATTCCGAGGTCCTCCTCCCCGAGGGCCGCACGCTCGCCGAGGTACGCGGAAAGCACTTTGGCGGCGACTACATGGGGGTGCTGTGGCTGGACGACGACGCGGCGCGGCGAGTGCAGGCCCACCTCGACGCCCTGCGCGAGGAGTTGAGCGGGCAGGGCACCGAGCGGGAGGGCACCCGGCCCTACCTCGTCCAGACGGCCCTGCTGCCGCTCAACCCCAGGGACCGGGAGGAACTGCTGGGGCCGCCCGGGTGACCGAGCCTTCGGGCTTCCGTCATGATCACGGCTTAAGCATGGTCGTCCCTGTAGGCTGGACGGGTGCTGTCCTTACAGAAAGCCGCGAGCATCCTGGGAGCCTTCAGCGCCGAGCAGCCCGAGTGGGGGGTGCGGGCGCTCGCGGCCCATCTGGGGGTGCCCCGGGCGACGGCGCACGCCTATCTGGCGGGGCTGACGGAGGCGGGCTTCCTGCGGCGCACGCCTGCCGGGCGCTACCGGCTGTCGTGGCACATCGCGGAGATGGGGGCGCAGCTCACGGCGGCGCTGCCGTGGTTTCCGGCGGCGCGGGCGCTGATCACCCGGCTGGCCTTCGGGGTGCGGGCGGTGGCCTTCTTGTGCATCCTGGAGGGCGAGGAGGTCGTGTGCGCGATCCGCGAGCGCCACCCCGACGCGGACATCGACCTGCCGCTCGACATCTACCTGCCCGCCACGGCCACGGCGAGCGGCAAAATCCTCTATACCCACGCCGACATCCAGCCCCGCGAGTTCAGCGCCTGCACCGAGAGCAGCATCACCACCCCCGACGAGTGGCGCACCGAGGTCGCGCGGGTGCGGCGGCGGGGCTACGCCTACTCCATCGAGGAGTGGGTCGAGGGGCAGTGCACCCTGGGCGTGCCCTACCGCCACGGCGATCAGGTCGTCGCCGCCATCGGCGTGCAGATGAGCGCCGAGCGTTACCTGCGCGAGGAACGCCTCGTCCGCGAGCACGTGCTGGGCATCGTCCGTGAGGCGCAGGAGCTGTTGTGATCCCCGACGACCCGACCCGGGGCCCACCTACCACGCCGTTTCCCGGCAGGTCCGTCTAGCCAGGCCGCCCCTTCCAGATGGGACTGGACCAGCGCCGACCACGATACAAATGGAAAACCCCGCGCGGGGCGGGGCTTGTTCTTGGTGGCCAGGGCCGGACTTGAACCGGCGACCCAACGATTTTCAGTCGTTTGCTCTACCAGCTGAGCTACCTAGCCGCGCCCCGGGGGGCGTTGGCGGTCCGGACGGGATTTGAACCCGCGACCTACTGCGTGACAGGCAGTTATGCTAACCGCTACACTACCGGACCCCATGCGCCGCAAAAGCAGCGGGGTTAAGGATAGCCGCGCCCCCCGGGCTTGTCAACACGCCCACAGTTCATCCCCCGTGGCAGGGCACTCAGGCCCCCCTCCTCAGAAGGGGACGGCGCGCACGCCCTGGACAGGCTCGGGCAGCGCGGGGTCGAGGAGCAGCTCTAGGTACTCCCGGTGGGGGAGCGCGTCGATGATGGCAAAGCCCGCCTCGCGGTCGAGGAGGATGCCGCCGCCGGGCTGGGTGTGGCCGTACACGCCGAACCTCAGGCCCGCCCGGCGGACATACTCAGGGGTCTCGCGAAACCAGCGTTTGGTACTGGGGTCGGCGTAGAAGAGGTCGTCGTAGTGGGTGTGCGCGGGCAGGGGCGAGACGTGCGCGAACTGCACGCTCCCCACGCGGAGTTCGCGGGGAAACCCCCCCATCCAGCCGCGCAACTCTCCGGGCAGGGGCTGGCCCCCGTGCGCCGGGTCGAATTCCACGTGAACGAGCCCGCCGCTCGTGCCGAGGACGAGGCGGGGGTCGAGCACCGCGTCGTCGTGGTTGCCGAGCACGCTGTGGACGGCGTGGGGCGCGGCCGCCTGATAGGCACGCAGCCGCTCCAGATGCCTCACCTGTTCGCGCGCCGCGAGAAAGAGGTGCTCCGGATCGCGGGGGTTGAAGCGGGGCAGCCCCGTCAGGCGCTCGTAGTCCCGCGTGCTCTTGGGGTGAACGAGGTCGCCCATCAAGACCACCTGATAGAGCCCGGCCTCCACCGGGGGCGTCGGACGAAAGTGCGCGTCCACGCAACTCGCCGCCCTGAGTGCCCCCCACAGGCCCTCCCAGTCGGCGTGAACGTCCCCGACAGCGATGAACTTGCGCACGCGAAGCCTCCCTAGCCCTTCAAGATCGCCTGGAGTTCCTTATAGATGGCGCGGCTTTCTTGCACCGTCTCGCCGTAGCCGCGCAGGAGCACCCGGGTGGCCTCGCCCCCCTTGCCCGCCGACTTGAGCTGTTCGAGCAGCTCCTCGATGTGGCGCCGGGCCTTGTCCATCTGGGGATCGCGGGGGGGCTCGGGTACTCGGGCCGGGGCGCGTTGGGCGGGCGCCTCCCCCATCTCCGCGTCGAGATCGCTGGTGTTCGCGCCGTCCTCCGGGTCGTACTCCACCCACTGCCCCTCGGCCGGGGTGGGCACGCCGAAGAAGCGCGCCGCGTCGGCCAGAGCGCGCAGCTTGGCGTCTTGAAGGGTGTGGCCGCCGCTCATTCCCTCGCGCGCCGCGCCCCCCACGGTCAGGCGGGCGCGGACCACGGGGGGCTGAACGCTCTCGCAGGCCCACCCGAGAGACCAGCCCTCGTCCACGGGGTCGAGGTGGGCGGCGAGGGCGTCGGGGTCGGGGGCGAGGGTCACGCGGGCCTGGTCGCCGCGCACCTCGGCCACCGCCCAGGCGGTGAGGGTGGCGCGCAGGGCCTCTCGCGTACGGTCAGGGTCGGCCATAGGTCCCGAGTCTAGCGGGCGCAACCGGGGGACGGAAAAGGCGAAACCCCGACCTGGGGCCGGGGTCGCCGCCATGCGGGTCTGGACGCGGCGGGCACGCACGGGAGGCTTCAGCTCAGGTGAGGGGCTGGATCAGTTCGAACAGCAGCTCGAGCATAGTCAGGATTGCTGTGATAAGCAGCACCCATTCCAAGATTCGCTTCGGTTGAACCGGTTTCCTTTTCCTGGTAGGCTTCTTGTGAGGCAAGAGAGCACCACCTTTCCGGGCATTCGCTGTTGTCGCAGCGTTTGCCCTTTCCTCTTTGTCGAGGAGTGGCCCCTCTCGCTCCCGCTTGTCATGCAACCCGCCCGCAGGCCAGGGCAGTCTATCCCACCAGGGGCCCGGCGTTGGGACGAGGATGACCGCCTGACAATTGTCACGCCGCCCCCCTGACGCCCGGCACTGGGGACCTCCAGCCGGGCGGCGCACCATACGTCCATGAACGCCATAGAGCTGAGCGGGGTGGACAAGCGGTTCGGGGCGGTGGAGGCGCTGCGCGGCCTGACGTTGGACGTGCGGGCGGGCGAGCTGACGGCGCTGCTGGGACCCAACGGGGCGGGCAAGACGACCGCGATCAGCCTGATGCTGGGGCTCGCGCGACCCACGGTGGGCACGGTGCGGGTGCTGGGCGGCGATCCCCACGCCGGGGGGGTGCGCTCGTACATCGGCTCCATGCCGCAGGAGAGCGCCATCCCGCAGGCCCTCACGGTGCGCGAGGCGGTCACGCTGTTCGCCCGGTTGTACCCGGAGCCCCTGACGGTGGACGCGGCGCTGGAGTTGGCGGACCTGCGCCCGATGGCGAACCGCCGGGCGGGGGCGCTGTCAGGCGGGCAGGCGCGGCGCCTCGCCTTCGCGCTCGCGGTCGTGGGCGACCCGCAGGTCCTCTTCCTGGACGAGCCAACGACGGGCATGGACGCCGGGAGCCGCCTCGCGTTCTGGCACGCCGTCGAGGGGCTGAAGGCCGAGGGCCGCACCATCCTCCTCACCACGCATTACCTGGAGGAGGCCGAGCGCACCGCCGACCGGGTGGTCGTGATGAACGCGGGCGCCGTCCTCGCCGACGGCACGCCCGAGAGCCTGCGCGGGCGGGTGGCGACGGGGCGGGTGCGCTTCACCTCCGACCTCGTGCTGAGCGAGCTGCGCGCCCTGCCCGGGGTCGAGGCAGCGGAGGTCGATACGCGCGGCCACGCTGACCTCCGGACCCGTGAGCCGGAGGCACTGGTGCGGGCGCTCGTCGTGTCCGGCGTTCCCTTTACCGAGCTGGAGGTCACCCGCGCGAGCCTGGAGGACGCCTTCCTGAGCCTGACCACCCCGACCGTCCGCGCCTGAGCCTGCCTCTCCCCTTTTCTCAAGAGGTGACTCCCATGACGACCCTGACGACCGCCGCCCCCGCCACCCGCCGCGCGCCCCTCCTCCCCGCCCTGGGGCAACTGGTCCTGGCCGAACTGCGGCGGATGCGGCGCAACCCCCTGTTCTTCATCGGCACGGTCGGCTTCCCGATCATGTTCTTCGGGCTGTTCGGCCTGCCCGCCGTGAGGGAGACGACGGACGCCGGGGTCAACGTGGGCCAGCTCCTGCTGGTGAACTTCGGGACATATTCGCTGCTCAGCCTCGCCATGTTCTCGTTCGGGTCGGCGGTCGCCACCGAGCGGACGGGTGGGTGGCTGCGATTGCTGCGGACCTCGCCCATGCCGACGTGGATGTACCTCGCGGGCAAGGTGGTCGCGGCCCTGTGCTTCAGCGCCCTGAGCCTGACGCTGCTGTACGCCTTCGGGCACTTCGCGGGGGGGATCACCCTCCCGCTGGGGCTGGCCCTCAGCCTGCTCGTCAAGCTGCTGGCAGGCATGGTCGCGCTGATCGCCGTGGGGCTGAGCATCGGCTTCCTGGCGAACCCGCAGGCCGCGCAGATTCTGGCGAACATCGTCAGCGTCATCATCGCCTTCGCGTCGGGGCTGTTCGTGCCGCTGGACCAGCTCCCGGGCTTCATCCAGAAGATCGCGCCGTACCTGCCGAGCTACCACCTCGCGCGGATCGGGTGGGGCACGGTAGCCGGCCAGACGGGCGGCGAGGGGACGCACTGGCTGTGGCTGGCCGGGTACGTGGTCGTCTTCGGGGCGCTGGCGATCTGGGCGCTGCGGCGGGACGAGGCTCGCGGGCAGTGAGCAGAAGAGCGGAGGATACTGTGCCCATGTGGCGCGAGATGACGTGGCACGCCCCGCCGCCCCACGCGGCGATAGGTGAGGACGGCGCGCTGGAGGTCCGCACGGGGAACCGGACGGACTTCTGGCGCGCCACCCACTACGGCTTCACCCGGGACGACGGCCACGCGCTCCTGGCGGACGCGCCCCCCGAGTTCACGGCGAGCGTGCGGGTGCGCGGCGAGTACGAGGAACTGTACGACCAGGCGGGGCTGATGGTCCGTGCGAATGAGGCCCACTGGCTCAAGGCGGGGGTGGAGTTCGTGGGCCGCCAGCAGTGGAGCGCGGTGGTGACCCGGGACGCCTCCGACTGGAGCGTGACGCCCACCGGGGACCACCCCGAGACCACCTTCCGCGTCACCCGCCGCGCCGACGCCCTGATCGTCCACGCCAGGCCGGAGGGGCAGGAGAGGTGGACGCTGCTGCGGGTCGCCCTCTTCCCGCCGGAGTTGCCCGCCCGGGTCGGGGTGATGGCGTGCAGCCCCCAGCGGGCGGACTTCCACGTCACCTTCCGTGACTTCCGGCTGACGGCCCCCGACCCGCGCCCCCTGCACGAGATGGCGGGACCATGAGCGCCCCGGCCTCTCGCCCGCGCCGCCGCGCGCTGATCTGGGACCTGTTCCCGTTGTTCTGGCTGGCGTTCCTGGCCTTTCCGGTCGCCGGGTTTCTGGAGCACCGCCGGACGGCCGGGGAGACGCTGCTGTTCGTCTCGCTGATCACCCTGTTTCTCGGGGTGTACGTGATCGTCTTTCGCTTTCGCCTCCCCTCCAACCGGAGCGCCGCCCTTCAGGAGCGGTGGGCCGTGGCCGGATGGGTCTTGAGCCTGGTGACCTACTTCGTCCTCTTCCCCATTACGGACGGCACGGGCAGCGCCTTCCTGATCTACGGGGCGAGCATGATCGGTTTCCAGCCGAGGACGGCCCTGGCCCTGTGGTTGGCTTTCCTCAACATGGCGGTGATGGTCTTCCCCTTCTGGACGGGTACATACCAGCCCGAAGACCTGTGGTGGCTGGCGCCCAACCTCGTGTTCACCCTCGTCGCCGTCTACGCTAACCACGCGAGCTACGGGCAGCGGATCGCCCGCGCCCAACTGGAGGTGGTGCAGCGCGAGAAAGAAAGGCTGGCCGCCGACGCCGAGCGCGAACGGATTGCCCGCGACCTGCACGACCTGTTGGGGCACACCCTCTCGGTGATCGTGCTCAAGAGCGAGCTGGCGGGCAAGCTGGCCGAACGTGACCCCGCCCGCGCCGCCCAGGAAATCCGCGAGGTCGAGCGCATCAGCCGGGAGGCGCTGACGGAGGTGCGCGCCGCCGTCCACGGCTACCGGGGCAGCGGCCTGAACGCCGAACTCGCCCGCGCGAAGGTGGCCCTCGACGCGGCGGGCGTGCGGCTGAACGTGACGGGGCCCCTTCCCGACCTCCCCGCCCCCACCGAGGCGGGCGCCGCCATGCTGCTGCGCGAGGCCGTGACGAACGTGGTCCGGCACGCCCACGCGCAGGAGGTCGAGGTCACGCTGACCCGCACCAAGGGGGGCCACCGCCTCGTCATCCGCGACGACGGCGTGGGCGGCGAGGGGCCCGAGGGCAGTGGCCTGACGGGGATGCGCGAGCGGCTGCGGGCGCTGGGCGGCCAGCTCACCCGCGACGGCACGCGCGGCACGACCCTGACCGCCGACTTTCCCGACGAGGTGGGCGGCGAGGCGAGCCCCGGCCTGGTGACCGCATGATCCGCGTCCTGCTGGCCGAGGACCAGTCCCTCGTGCTGGGGGCTCTCTCCGCGCTGCTCTCGCTGGAGGACGATCTGGAGGTCGTGGGCACGGCGACGGACGGGGAGGCGGCGCTGGGGCTGGTGCGGACCCTCTTGCCCGACGTGCTCGTCACCGATATCGAGATGCCGCGGCTGAGCGGGCTGGACCTCGCCGCGCGGGTGCGGGAGGACTTTCCCGGGGTGCGGGTGGTCATCGTCACGACCTTTGCCCGGAGCGGCTACCTGCGGCGGGCGCTGGACGCCGGGGCGCGCGGCTACCTGCTCAAGGACGCGCCCGCCTCGGAACTCGCGGAGGCCATCCGCCGCGTCCACGCCGGGGGCCGCGCGATTGCCCCCGCGCTGGCCGAGGAGGCGTGGGGCGAGCGTGATCCGCTGACCGACCGCGAGCGTCAGGTGCTGCGCGAGGCCGAGGCCGGGGCGAGCACCGCCGCCATCGCCGCGCGGCTGGGGCTGTCGGAGGGCACGGTCCGCAATTATCTGTCGGAGGCGATCAGCAAGGTGGGCGCTGGAAACCGAGCCGAGGCGGCGAGAAAAGCGAGAGAGAAGGGGTGGTTGTGAGGGGGTAAAATTTGCGAATCTGGCGAACCTGCTCATTCCGGTGCAAAGTTCGCCCTGAGGTACAATTAATGATTAGTTTGTTGACATCTCTCCTTACTTGATATAGTACGCCATATGGCGAAAAAGGGCAGGCGGGGACAAGGCAAATCCTCCATCATAAATGTTAATCGTCAAGCAAACGACTTTAGATTTGGGGGTACTACTAATGTTGGTACAGCAGACGCAGAACAGGATCGTCTTCTGTCCGATACATTCTATGATAACGGAGCTCTTGAATTAGTTCTTCAAGTCGATTCACCAGAGAGTATTATTGTTGGAAGGACCGGAGCCGGAAAAACGGCTTTGATAGAACGTTTAAATGACATAAAACCTAGGGTCATCAATATTAATCCAGAAGAACTAGCTTTAGGCTATTTAGTTGATAGCACTTTACTAAGATTCTTTTACGACTCTGGAATAAAAATGGACATGTTTTATAAGCTTTTATGGAATCATATATTTATTGTCGAAATTCTAAAAGTCAGATATGACATTAACAATGAAGTATCCCGTGCTGGTATATTAGATCGTTTTAAAGACCTTTGGACGCGCAATAGGGGCAGGAGTGAAGCCGTGAACTACCTGCTAGATTGGGGAGATAAATTTTGGCTTGGTACAGAAGCTAGGGTAAGAGAAGTGGTGAATAAGCTTGAGAATCAAGTGCAAGAAAGTGTTAGCGCAGACGCCAAAAAAGCAATACCAGGATTGATAGATCTATCTGCAAAAGCAGACAAAAAGAACGATACTAAAGTAGGAGAGGAGATTAAAGCCGAAATTATTACTAGAGGCCGAGAGGTAGTGTCAAGGATACAGACACAAAGAATACAAGAGTTGATAAGACTGCTTCAGGACGAGGTCTTGTCGGACAGACAAAAGCAATTCTTTATAACAATTGATAAGCTAGATGAAAACTGGGTAAATGACGAGCTGCGCTACCAACTTCTGAAGAGTCTTATTGAGGTTTCAAGAGACTTAAACAACAGAGTAGATAACCTTAAAATCGTGATTGCACTAAGACAAGATTTGATTGCACGTGTTTTTGAAAAGACTCAAGATTCTGGGTTCCAAGAGGAAAAGTTTAAATCTTTGTACATAGACTTGTTTTGGTCTTCCAGAGAATTAGAGAATTTATTGGAGTTAAGAGTAAATAAGGTTATTTCCAACAGACCCACGGCAAGAAGTATTACAATGCGTGATGTTCTTCCTCAATTGGTAGGGGGAAAGAAGCCTCTTGAATATCTGATTAACAGAACCATGCTCAGACCTAGGGATTTAATT
This sequence comes from Deinococcus aestuarii, assembly GCF_018863415.1. Taxonomy (NCBI): domain Bacteria; kingdom Thermotogati; phylum Deinococcota; class Deinococci; order Deinococcales; family Deinococcaceae; genus Deinococcus; species Deinococcus aestuarii. The sequence continues at coordinate 28,185 of NZ_JAHKSN010000004.1, forward strand.
ATTTTCTTCAATAACTGCGCTAGGGCAGCGGCTGGCAAATCCGTGATTGGAGCACAAGATATTTTCCAAGCCGAGATTGAATACTCACAAAGTCGATTTGAAGCATTAGGTTATGAATGGGGCACGGACTATCCGAATATTACAAATTTGATAGAATTGCTGAGGAAGTATCCTGCTAGTTTTACCATAAGCGATGTCGCAGATAAGTTTCGAGAATCGGCATTAGATTTTGTTACCCGCAATCCCAAGCACGACTACATATACAGCCTAATCAATGATAGATACACAGATAACGATCCAAGAATAGTTGTCGAGTTGTGTTTCGATATTTTATACAAAATAGGTGTTCTGGGAATTAAACCCTCGGGTCAATCCAATATATACTGGTCATTTAAAAGACCCTCTTATGTTTCACCCTCTGCAAAGGCGAAGGCAATCTACTATATTCACCCCTGTTTATGGAGTGCACTATCTATCATACCAATAGAGGCGAAAGTTGGCGTGTATTAGGGCGTAAATCGATCAAAAAACAAGTCGATAGTTCTTCACCATTCATACTCATCTACAGAGAGCCAATAATTTAGGCAACAAAATTATACTGACGAAGTAAAAGGTTGAGGACTTTCACCTCTGCCCCCACGCCAGCCCCGCTCCCGCCAGCAGCACGAGCGCCGAGACCCCCAACCCCAACCTCAAGCCGCCCGCGCCGTCCGACAGGGCGCCCGTCAGCAGCGGCCCCAGCGTCTGCCCGGCGGCGAAGATCACCGTGAAGGCGGCGATGCCCCGGCCCCACGCGGGTTCGGGCAGGGTGCGCCGCGTGAGGATCGTGGTGAAGGTGACGACGGCGAGGAAACTCCCGCCGAACAGCAGGCCCGACAGCAGCAGCGCCGCCGGGTGGGTGGAGAGCAGCGGCAGCGTGGCCCCGACCGCGAGCGTGAGCATCTGCGCCGCCATCGCCCGCGCCCCGGGCAGGTGCGTGGCGGGCCGCTGCCACGCGAGCGGGTTGAGGATGACCGCCACGCCGAGCACCGCCCAGAACGGGGTGATGAAGTTCCCCTCCCCCACCGAGCGCAGGAATGCGACGATAAAGGTCATGTAGGCGATGTACCCGACCCCGAAGCAGGCATAGGCGGCAAAGGCCCGGGTCAGAGGGGCGAGAGAGGCACGGCCCGACCCGGAGGCGGAGGCGGCCCGGTCCGGCAGACGCGCCAGGGCGGGCAGCGTGGCCCCCAGCGCGAGGAGCGACACGGCGCCGAGGGCCGCCCACGCTCCCCTCCACCCGTGGGCCAGCAGCGGCGGCAACAGCAGGGCCGAAGCGAGGATGCCCACCCCCGCCCCGCCGTAGAACACGCCGAGGAGGAGGGCGCTGCGCTGTGGATGCGCCCGCGCAGCGAGCGAGGCAAGGGCCCCGCCCGTCACAAAGATGAAGGCGCCCCCCAGCCCCGCCAGGAATCGCAGGGCGAGGAGCGCCGGGGCCCATCCGGTGAGCGCGCAGGCGAGCAGGGCGAGGGCGGTGACCCCCATGCCGAGCGTGAAGACCCGCCGCAATCCAAGCCGGGCGGCGATCCCGGTGGCCGTCAGCGCCCCGGCGAGGTAGCCGACGGCGTTCGCGGCGTTCATCGCCCCCGCCAGCGTGAAGGACCAGCCCAGGTCCGCGCGCATGGCGGGCAGGAGCAGGGCGTAGGCGAAGCGGGCGAAGCCCAGGGCGACCGCCCCGCCGAGGGAGAGGAGGGCCATTCTCCACAGGGTCCGGGAGAAGGGTTCGGGAGCGGTCAACGGAGGTGCAGGCGCAGTTCCCGCAGCCCGCGCAGGGTGAAGTTCGGACGGTAGGCGAGGGGCTGCTCCGGCACCCGGTAATGCGGAAAACGGGTGAGCAGCCGGGTCAGGAAAACACTTCCCTCCAGCCGCGCGAGGCCCGCGCCCAGGCAGTAGTGCGCCCCCGCCGCGAAGCCCAGGTGCGCGCGGGCGTTCGGGCGGGCGAGGTCGAGGGCGTGGGGATCGGCGAACACGCGCGGGTCGCGGTTGGCCCCGGCCAGGCTGACGCTGAGAAAGGTCCCCGCCGGAAGCTCGGTCTCCCCGAGCGTGAGGGGCCCGGTCGTCACCCGCCCCGTCCCCTGCACCGGGGAGAGGAAGCGCAGGAGTTCCTCGACCGCGCCCCCCGCGCGCTCCCCCGGGTTCTCGGCCAGCCACGCGCGCTGCTCGGGCTGTTCGTGCAGGGCGTGGAGGCTCCCCGAGATCAGGTTGCTCGTCGTCTCGTGCCCCGCGACGAGGAGCAGGACGGCGTTGGCAAGGAGTTCCTCGCCGCTCAGCCGCCCGCCCTCGTCCTGGGCGGCGGCGAGGGCGGACAGCAGACCGGGCTGGGGGTGCGCGCGCAGGTCGTCCGCCAGGGTGCGGAAGTACCCGCGCATCGCCCGCGCGTCGGCCTCGACCTGGGCCCAGCGTTCAGGGGTGACGTCCAGCCCGCCGATCAGGTCTGCCACGGAGGCCGACCACTCGCGGAATCTCTCGGCGTCCGTGCCGCTCAGGCCCAGCATCCGCACGATCACGGTGACGGGCAGGGGCACGGCGAGGGCGGCCACCCCGTCCACCTCCCCCTGCCGCCGCGCCCCGTCCAGCAGCTCGTCGGTCAGCGACCCAATGAACTCCCGGCTCTCCTCCAGCACGCGCGGGGTGAAGGCGCGCCCGGCCAGCGAACGCAGGCGGGTGTGGCTCGGCCCGTCGTGGAAGAGCATCATCGGGCTCATCAGGGCATGGCTCTCGCTGGCGCGGAAGGCCTCGCCGCCCTCGTACTTGGTGGTGCGGACAAGGGGGCTTTTCAGCGCCGCCGAGACCTCCGCGTGGCCGGTGAGCAGGGCGTGGCCGCGCGCGGGGTCGAAGAGGACGGGCGAGACCTCCCGCGCCCGGTCGAGGAAGGCGGGCGGGTCGGCGAGGTGGGTACCCTGCCAGAAGGCGTCGAGGAGCGCCGCCGGGCCGCTCCGGAGTGCGGGGTCCTGAAGGGTCATGGGGACAGGCTACCCCCCCGCGCCCCTGCTAGCCTGCCCCCATGAGGTTGCCCCCCCTGAGGTTGCGGAGTTGAGGCTGGTCGTGGGCGTCAGCGGCGGAAGCGGAATTCCCTATGCCCTGGGTGTGCTGCGCGCCCTGCACGGGCTGGGGGTTGAGACGCACCTGATCGTGAGCAGCGGCGCCAAGCGGGTGATGACGGCGGAGGGGGGGCCGACTCTGGGCGACCTCACCGCCCTGGCGAGCGTCACCCACGAGGACCGCGACCTCGCGGCGAGCGTGGCGAGCGGGTCTTTCCGCACCGACGGGATGCTGGTCGTGCCGTGCAGCGCCGGGACGCTGGCGAAAGTCGCCCACGGTTTCGCCGACAACCTGCTCTCGCGGGCCGCCCACGTCACCCTCAAGGAACGCCGCCGCCTCGTCCTCGTCGTCCGCGAGGACCCGCTGCCACGCCCGATGCTGGAGAACATGCTGGCGGTCTTCGATGCGGGCGCCACCGTCATGACCGCCAGCCCGGGCTTCTACCACGCGCCGGACAGCGTGGAGGAGCTGCTGCACTTCGTCACGGCGCGGGTCCTCGACCAGTTCGGGCTGGACGTGCCGGGCTTCAGGCGGTGGGGGGAAGGGGAGTGACGGGCGCGTGCCTGCTGGCGGGCCGCACCGCCGCGCTGATTCCCGCCGCCGGGTCGGGCACGCGGCTGGGACTGGGACCAAAAGCCTTCGTGGAGGTCGCGGGCGTGAGCCTCCTCGCCCGCAGCGTGGCCGCCCTCGCCCCGCTGGTGGACGAGGTGCTGGTGGCGCTGCCGGAGGGGACGGAGATGCCGGAAGATGTTCCGGCCCGGGCCATCACAGGGGGCGCGACCCGGCAGGAGAGCGTCCGGGGCCTCCTGCGGGCGACCTCGGCGGAGGTGGTGCTCGTCCACGACGCGGCGCGGCCCTTTCTGCCCACGAAGGTCACTCACGCCCTGCTGGAGGCGATTCCCGAGACGGGAGCCGCCACCGTCGCGCGGCCGGTCGCCGACACGCTGGTCCGGGGGGGAGCGGGCCGCTGGGGCGGGCTCGTCCCCCGCGAGGGTCTGTGGGCGGTGCAGACGCCGCAGGGCTTTCGCCGCGAGCTGCTGCTGCGAGCGCACGAGGCCGCGCGGGCGCAGGGCTTCACCGCCACGGACGACGCGGGACTCGTCGTCTGGCAGGGCGGGAGCGTGACGCTGGTGCCCGGGGACGCGCGGCTGTTCAAGGTCACCACGCCCGGCGACCTCGCCCTGGCCCACGCGGTCGCGTCGCTGTGGGATGCTGGGGGGGATGACGCCTGAGCAAGGGGCCGCCGCCCCCCCCTCCCCCCCGACCCCGCACACCTACTTCGCGCCCGCCAAGGTGAACCTGGGCCTGAGCGTGCGTGACCTGCGCGCGGACGGCTACCACGAGCTGCACTCGGTCATGGTGCCCCTGGCCGTCGGCGACGACCTGGAGATCGCCCCCGCCGAGACCCTGAGCCTGCGGGTGGAGGGGGCAGAGGGCCTCCCCGCCGACGGGCGCAACCTCGTGTACCGGGCGGCGCGGGCGTATCTGGACGCGGCGGGAGTGGGGGGCGGGGCGCAGATCACCCTGCACAAGCGGCTGCCCCTCGCGTCGGGCCTGGGCGGCGGCAGCAGCGACGCGGCGACCACCCTGATGGCGCTCGCGCGGTTGTACCCCTCGGGCGTCTCCCTGCCCGCGCTCGCCCGCTCGCTGGGGGCGGACGTGCCCTTCTTCCTGCTGGGCCGCGCGGCGATGGCCCAGGGCGTCGGCGAGGTCCTCACCCCGCTGCCGGTGCCGCCCGTGCCCCTCGTGCTCGTCAATCCCGGCGTAGAGGTCAGCGCGCAGGGCGCCTACGCCTGGCTCGACGAGGAGGAGAGCTACACCCCCGAACTCGACGTGGAGGGCATCCTGGTGGCCCTCACGGGCGGGGGGGACGTGCCGTACCTCAACGCCCTGCAAGGGCCCGTCGCCGCCCGCCACGCCCCGATCCGGGAAGCGCTCGCCGCCCTCTCGGGCCTGGGCCTGCGCTCGCCCCTGATGAGCGGCAGCGGCGCGACCTGCTTCGCCCTGGCGAGGAATGACGACCACGCCCACGACGCGGCGGCGGCGCTCCGGGCGCGGCACCCGGGGTGGTGGGTGGAGGCGACGCGGACGCTGTAGGGCCGGGGTGTCCTCCTCCCCCCGGCCCCGGCGGAGAGCCGACCTCAGCCCTTCGTCAAAATCCGCACGGTCAGGATGCGGTCGGGGGTGACGCCCTCGATGGGGGCCTCCTGGCCGCCGCTCGTGTCGGAGGTGCGGGTGAGCTTGGGCAGCACGTCGTCGCCCTGCACGACCTTGCCGAAGATGGTGTGCTTGCCGTTGAGGAAGTCGGTGGGCGCGAAGGTGATGAAAAACTGCGAGCCGTTGGTCGCCGGACCGCTGTTCGCCATCGCCAGCAGGCCCGCACTGTCGAAGGTCAGCCGGGTGCGGAACTCGTCGGCGAAGGAGTAGCCGGGGCCGCCCGTGCCCCACTCGTCCTTTTTGCCCTCGTCCACGCTCTTGGGGTCGCCCGTCTGGGCCATGAAGCCCTCGATCACCCGGTGGAAGCGGATGCCGTCGAAGAAGTGGTTGCGGGCGAGCGTCACGAAGTTGTTGACGGTGACGGGCGTTTCCTGCTCGAACAGGTCGGCGAGAATCTGGCCCCGGTTGGTGTCGATCAGGGCGTAGTAGTCCTTGCCCTCTTGCAGGCTCAGGGCGGGCTCCGACGTGAACTCGCGCACGGGCTGGTCGCTCAGGGCGGGCACCAGGGTGTACCCGGCGGGAATCGGGCCGGGCTGGGTGACCGCCGGGGTCTGCGCGGCCGAGGACTGGGCCGCCGAGGTCTGGGACGCCTGGGTCTGGGCGGTGTCCGGCGTCGCGGCGGTCTCGGTCTGCTCGGTCTGGGTGCTGGTATTCGACTCGCCCCTCGTCTGGCACGCGGTCAGGGCGAGGAGGGCGGTCAGCATGAGGGCGGCCTGTTTCACGCGGGCAGTCTAGAGGGTTTGGGTGAGGGAAACCCGGGTGCCCGCACGGTCGGGGGACGGGGCGGTGGCCTCCCCCGCAGCGCATCTCCTAGACTGGGCGGATGATCGTGACCATTGACGGCGTGGCCGCCAGCGGCAAGTCGAGCGTGGCCTCGGGCGTCGCGCGGGCGCTGGGCATTCCCTATATCAGCAGCGGCTTTCTCTACCGCGCGGCGACCCTGCTCGCCCTGGAGGCGGGCCTTCCCCTCTCCGACCCGGCGGCCCTCCTGGCCCTGCTGCGCGAGCGGCCCCTGCGGCTCGAACCCCTGGCGCGGGGCAACCGGGTGTGGCAGGGGGGGCGCGACCTCACCCCGGGGCTCCACTCCTCGCGGGTGGACGCGGGTGTGAGCGCCGTCGCCCGGCTGCCCGAGGTCCGCGCGTGGGTGGACGCCCAGCTCCGCGCCCTGCCCGCCCCCTTCGTCGCCGAGGGGCGCGACATGGGCACGAACGTCTTTCCCCAGGCGGACGCCAAGTTCTACCTCACCGCCAGCCCCCGGGTCCGCGCCGAGCGCCGGGCCCAGGAACGCGGCGAGGACGCGGGCACCATCGAGGCCGCCCTGACCGAGCGTGACCGCCGCGACGCCGCGCAGAGCGCCCCCGCCCCGGACGCCCGGGTGATCGACACCGGGCCCTTGACGCTGGACGGCGTGATCGCGGCGGTCCTTGCGGCGCTGCCCGCCCGGACGGCGTAGCTCTCCGGCGTTTGACGGGAAAAGAGCGTCACCCTGAGCCGGGCGGAGGGTCCCCCGCAAGGAAGAGGGACTGCTTTCCTCCCCGCTCAGCAGGACACCTTGTTCTCCCGCGCGCTCAGCGCCCCGGCCCGGCGGGCACGCTAGCGGCCACGACCCGCAGCCGGAAGGTCGCCGCGCCGACCCGCACGACCTCCTCGCCCAGCGGCAGGAGCACGAGCAGGTCGCGCCCGGGGTCGGTGAGCTGCACCAGCAGGGGCGTGCCGGGGGGCAGCGTCAGCGAGGCGGTGCCGTCCGCGCCGCTGCGGGCGAGCAGGGGACGGCCCGGCAGCGGCAGCGGCCGACCCGCCACGCCCCGCCGGAAAAGCTGCATCAGCACGCCCGGTCGGGGACCGTCCGCGTCGCTCACGGTGAGGACGACGCGGACCTGCGGCGCGGGGAGCAGCGGCTCGCCGGGCGGCTGGGGCGGCGGCACGACGTTGAGCAGCAGCGCGGCGACCAGGGTGGGGAGGGTCAAGGGCGGGCTCCTTTCACAAAGGGGCGGGCGGGGGGCTCCGAGGATACCCCCCGCCCGCGCCCGTGAGGCGTCAGGCCGTCTGCCTGGTTACCGCAGCGACTCCCGCGCGTACTGCACGGCCGCCGCCGCGTCCACGATGCCGTAGCCGAAGAAGCCGCCCGTGGGGTAGTCGGGCTTGCTGTTCTGGCCGGTGATCGTGCTGTTCGCGCTCCAGGTCAGGGTCTGCCGCACCTGCTCGGGGGTGATGCCGGGCCTCGCCTGGTAGATCAGGGCGACGACGCCGGACGCGTTGGGCGCGGCCATCGAGGTCCCCTGGAGGAAGGCGTAGGGGTTGTTGGGCGCCTGCGAGCGCGGCACGGTGGAGAGGATCGTGCCGCCGGGCGCCCCGACCGTCACGTAGTCGCCCGCGCTGGAGAAGGCGGTGCGGCGGTTGTCGTTGCTCGTCGCGCCGACCGAGATCACGCCGGGGAGCTCGGTGCTGTACGAGGCGGGCCACGAGGGACGGTTGTTGTCGCGGTAGGCGTTCCCGGCCGAGAACACGTAGGTCACGCCCTTGGCGGTGCCGTACTCCAGCACGTCCCGGAAGGCGCGGGTGCGCGTGCTGCCGCCCCAGGAGTTGTTCACCACGTTCGCCCCGCAGTCGGCGGCGTACTTCAGCGCGCGGGCGAGCATGTAGTTCGTCCCGCCGAAGTAGCCGAGCCCGCGCAGCGCCATGATCTTCGCCTCGGGCGCGACGCCCACCACGCCCTGCCCGTTCGCGGCGGCGGCGATGGTCCCCGCCACGTGCGTGCCGTGGCCGCCCGTGTCGGAGGGGTCGGCGTCGTCGTCCACGAAGTCGTAGCCGTTCGCGCCGGGGCAGGTCGTGGAACCGGGGTTGGGGTTCTGCCACAGGTTGGCGGCGAGGTCCGGGTGCCCGAGGTCCACGCCCTGGTCGATGACGGCCACGACCACGCCCTTGCCCGTGAAGCCCGCGTCCCACGCGGCGGGCGCCTGCACGCGGTAGATGCTCCAGAGGTACTTCTCGTTCGTGTACGCCGTGCGCCCGTTCGCCGACTGGGCCGCGGTCACGTCGAAGGGATTCTTGCCGTTCGCGTCCACCGGGCTGTTGACGAAGTAGGGATCGGTGACGCCCGCCGTGAAGCCGGTCGCCGCGGCGCGCAGCCCGCCCGTGCGCACGCTGTGGGTGGCGAGCGAGACGCTCTCGGCACTCGGGCTCTCGACGCGGTAGTTGGGCTCGGCGTACTCGACCCCGCCCTGGGCGGCGTAGCGCTCGGCGTAGGCGGCCTCCTGGCCCTCCGGCACCGACACGAGCGCGAGGCGGCCCCAGGCGTCACCCGCCGTGGCCGAGAGCACCCGGGTGTTGCCCAGGGGCTGCACGGTCGATGCCGTCAGGCCCGCCTTGTACTTCACGACGATCTGGCCGGGCATCAGCGCGCCGGAGGGGGCGGCCCCGTCCGTGGCGGTGGTCGTGGGTTGGGTGCCGCAGGCGGCGAGCAGGGCCGTCAGCCCCAAGAGAGAAAAGAACCGTTTGTTCATGGACGCTCCTCAGTTCCCGGTCTGGAAGAAGAATTCCTGGCTGTCCGCGCTGCGGTAGCCCGTCTCCTGAAGCCGCTGGTAGGCGGCGTTCGGCCCATCGAACCGCTGCGGCACCTGCCCGGTCGCCTGGAGGGCGCCCGCCGCGACCTCACCGCGCCAGGTGTTCAGGGCGCTGCCCAGGCCACGCGCCCTTGCCAGCGTGCCCGCGCTCTTCCAGCGGGCGGCCTCCGCGCTGAGCGGGTCCTTGCCGATGTAGTCGAGCATCTCGGTGCTGTCGTCGGTGCTGACCTGCCACACGTACTCGGTCCCCGCCTCCAGCGTGAGCGGCACCCGCACGCTGGTGTTGGTGGTGTAGCCGACCCAGACGGGCGTGGCGCCGGTCTCGGTCAGGCGGTACAGCCCCACCGTGTAGGTCTTGGCCCGCGCCACGCTGTTCCAGCTCAGCGTGGGCGTGCGCGAGGCGCCCTCCTCCTCCTGGGCGGGCGCCTGCGGCGCCGGAATCCCGAGGAAATCCGCCGTGAGGGCGTCGCCCAGGTTGTCGCCGTCGCGCCAGGCGGCGAAGTAGGAGGTGCCGGTCAGGGTCTGGCCGTCGGCGCTGGAGCGGTAGAGGTAGGTCTCGACGCTCACGTTCTGGGCGCGGTTGCCGTCCCCAAGGTTCATCACCCGCAGGTTGTGGCTTCCCGCCGGGTCCAACGTGTAGTACTGCCCGAGCGGGAAGGTCCCCGACGTGATCGCGGGCTCGAAGGCGGGCGAGGTCAGCACGTCGTAGAGCGCCCCGCTGGGCTTCTCGATGGCCCCCGCGTCGTAGCGGATGGGCTGGGTGGTGACCCGGGGGTTGGTGGCGGGGTCGAAGTCTTCCAGCGTGAGGTCGCGCGTGTCGGTCGCGCCGCTCGTGAAGACCGGGACCTCGGGGACGTACTGGAACTTGCTCCAGAAGACGGAAGCCGAGGTCTCGCTCTCCTCGCTGCCGTCGAAGTTCCCGGCCCACATCGCGCCGGACACGGCGTTCAGGTTCTGGGTGGTCTGCACCGGCATCAGATAGCGGCCCTGGGCGTCGGTGCGCACGACGCGGCTGCCGCCGTAGATGACCAGCCCCGTCTCGCCCGGTTGCGGCAGCGTGGCGGCTCCGGCGGCGAAGTTCGGGATCGCCGTGAATTCGGTCGCGCAGTTGGGATAGAGCGGGCGGGGGACCGCCTGGGTCGCCGACACGGGCACGACTTCCAGGGCGTTGCTCACCACCGGCTGCCCGGAGGTGTCCCTCAGCAGGCCGGTGACGCAGCCGCGCCGCGCCGCCGCGCCGGGCAGCGCCGCCGACGGGCGGGTGGTGCCGAGGTAGATGCTCAGCTCGTTGGCCGCCCCGTACGGCGAGCGGTAGGCCTCCAGCGGCACGTTGTCGTACGTGGAGGCGTAGAGGTTCGAGCCCGCGGGCGGCTCGACCGTCAGGGTAAAGGCCTGCGCCGTCTTCGCCGTGTTCAGCTTCAGGCTGAATCGCCCGTCGGGCCCGGTGATCACGCTCTGGGCCGAGTCCCCCAGGTTCGCCGTCACCCGCGCCCCCTGCACCGGCGCCCCGCCCGCCGTGGCGCTGGCGAACACGTTGCCCTGAAGCGTCGTTTCCTGGGTGGTCGGCTGGGGCGTTCCGCAACTGCTCAGCGCGAGAAGTCCCGAAACCAAGACCGTGGCTGCTGCTCCTGTTCTCATGATGCCTCCGAATGAGAGAACGAGTCCAAGCCTGGGGCTGGACGAAGGGAGAAAGATTCTCTTTACCGTGGATCCGGTGGAGGCGATACTAGCGTTCACCCCGCCCTGTTGCAACAATTCCCACGCCGCTGTCAGCCCGGCCTCATACTTCATGAGTCCGTCAGACGGGCATCAGGAATGAGAGGAGCTGAGACTTCCTTGAAGTCGACCGGGCGGCTTGCCCGGCGGACACACGACCCACCCGGCCCTCGACGTGATTCAAGATGAAGACGCAGCTCATCCCGCTCATCCGCCGGTTCAGTGGCCCCCCTTCCCGGAATGGGGGACGGCTGAGGTGGGTGAACGGCCTAGCGCAGCCCCTCCACCGGACCGAGGGCTACGACCGTCGGGGACGTGAGGGGGCAGGCCTCCAGCACGGCGCGCACGTCGGCGGCGGTCACCCGCGCGAAACGGTCCACGAGTTCGGCGGTGCCCACCGGGCGGCCCAGGGCGAGGTACTCCATCCCGAGGGTGAAGAGGCGGCCCTGGGGAGTCTCGGCGCGCAGCAGGGTGCCCACCGCGAGCTTGCGGGCGGCGCGGCGCACGGCGGCGTCGGTGACGCTTTCCCCGGCGCCCGTCAGCACCGCGCGGTAGCGGTCGAGGACCGTCTGGGCCCGCTCCGGGTCGCACGAGAAGCCGCCCTCGAAGGTCCCGCAGTCCCGGTACTCCAGGTGCGCGAGGTCGGCCCCGTCGGCGAGGCCGGTGTCCAAGAGCGCCCAGTGCAGCAGGCTGTTCTCTCCGCCGACGAGTTCGGAGAGCACCACGGCGGCCTCCCGCAGCGGGTGGGCCGTGCCCAGGCCGGGCAGCGCGAGCGCGACCTGCACCCGGGCGAGGCTGGGGTCGTGGACCGTGCGAACGGTGCCGGGGTGCCGCGGGGTGGGGAGGGAAGCGGGGCCGGGGCGGGGTCCGGCGGGCCAGCCCCCCAGCTCCTCCTGCGCCCAGCCCAGCACCCGGGCTGGGTCGAAGGCGCCCACCACCGTGAGGGTCACCCGCCCGGCCCCGTAGCGTTCGCGGTGGTTGCGGGCGAGCGCCTCGCGGGTCAGGCCGCCCACCGTCCGGGGCGTGCCCAGGACGAGGTGGCCGAGGGGGTGGGTGCCCCAGTAGTCGGCGTGCAGCTCGTCCACGGCGCGCACGGCGGGCTGCTCGGCGTACATGGCGATCTCCTCGAGGATCACACCGCGCTCGGGCTCGATGTCGTCCGGGCGCAGGGCCGGGCGCATGAGTTCGGTCAGGGTGTCTAGCAGCTCGCCCTCCTGCTCGGGCAGGGTCGCCGCGTGGTAGACGGTCGCCTCCTCGCTCGTGAAGGCGTTCGCGTTGCCCCCGAGGTCGTCGAGGCGCCCGTTGAGGTCGGCGGCGCTCATGCGCTCCGAGCCCTTGAACATCAGGTGTTCGAGGAAGTGCGAGGCGCCCAGCTCCTGGGGGCGTTCGTCGCGCGAGCCCGTCGCCACGAAGTACCCGGCGGCGACGGTCTGGGCCCCCGGGTCGGGCTCCAGCAGCAGGGTCAGACCATTTTCCAGCGTGTGGGTCAGCGTTTCCCGGAGGATCGGAGGGGAGGACGTCATAGGCGGGGCTCCTGGGGGCCGAGGGATACGACGGTGGCGGCCTCGGCGGGGCGGTACCCGGCGAGAAAGGCGTTCACCCCACTCAACGTGAGGGCGGCGAGCTGCGTTCTCAGTTCGGTCACGCTCCTCACCCGCCCGAAGACGGCCACGTCGCGGGTGAGGCTGGTCGCCCGGGCGCGGGCGCTCTCGGCCCCGAAGACGACGCTGGCGGTCAGGCCCGCCCGGGCTCGGCCGAACTCAGCCTCCGTCAGCCCCTCCGGGAGCCGGGCGAGTTCGGCGAGCAGGACCTCCAGCGTCTCGGGGGCGCGCGCCGGGGTGCTGCCCGCGTACGCCGCGAGAAAGCCCTGCCCGCCCAGCACGACCGGCGAGGCGCTGACGCTGTAGGCCAGGCCGCGTTCCTCGCGCACGGCTTGGAAGAGGCGGCTCGCGCTTCCGCCCGACAGCGCGGTCAGGGCCACCTGCCACGCCAGCCAGTGCGGGTCACGCGGGGCGACGCCGGGGGCGGTCACGCTCAGGTGGGTCTGCTCGGCGTCCGCGTCGGGCAGGTGGGCGCTGACCCCGGAGCGGAAGCGGGCAGATACGCCCCCGTCGTCCCCCGGGCGCCACCCGGCGAAGGTCCGCTCCACGAGCGCGCGCACCTCCCCCGGCTCGGCGTCCGCCACGAGGCCGAGCACGCTGCCCCGGGTGCCGTAACGCCCCAGGAAGGCGCGCAGGCCCGCCGCGCCGAGCTTCGCCAGCCCCTGGGGCGTGCCGCTCGCCGGGTGGGCGAAGCCCGCGAAAGGCGACTCCGGCGGGCGGGGAAAGGCCACCCGCCGCGCCTCCACCGCGAGGCGGTCGGGCGGGCTGTCCTCCAGCCCCTCCAGGTCCTGCCGGGCGAGGTCCACGAGGACGGGCAGCTCGTCCTCCGGCAGTTCGGGCCGCAGCAGGAGGTCGGCGGTGAGGGAGAGGGCGCCGGGCAGGTCGGCGGCCAGGCCGCTCATCCCGACCCGCGTCGCCTCGGGGCCGACCCCGCCGCCGCGCCGCACGCCGAGGTCGTCGAGCGCGTCCTGAAGGGCGCGGGCATCCCGGCCCCCCGCCCCCTTGTACAGCCACTCCTCCAGCACGCCCGCCGAGCCCTCGCGACCCACGGGGTCATGGGCGCTGCCGACGGGAAGGCGCAGGTCGAAGGCGAAGCCCGGCCCCCGGCGGCGCTCGAACGCGACCCTCAGCCCGCCCTCCAGGGTCCACACGTGCGCCCCAGGCGCGGTCACAGTCGTCACCGGGGGAGTCTAGCGCCCACCCGGCGGAAGACCGGGAGCGAGGTCACGGGGCGAGGCGTTCCTCTCCCATCCGCAGTTCGGGGGGCGGCGGCGCGTGCAGGGTCAGCCGCTCCCCTGTCAGCGGATGGATGAAGCTCAGCCGCTCCGCGTGCAGGAGGTAGCCCCCGTCCCCGGGCAGGCCCGGCAAGTCGGGGAGCACACCCCCGCCCGGCCCGTACAGGGGATCGCCGACCAGGGGGTGACCGACCGAGGCGAGGTGAATGCGAATCTGGTGGGGGCGCCCCGTGTGGATGTCCACCTCGAAGAGGGTTGCCCCCTCCCGCCGTTCGAGAACCCGGGCGTCGCTGCGGGAAGGCTTGCCCGCCGGGCTCGCCGCGTACACGGTGCCCAGCCGGGGATGCGGCACCGGGCCGATGGGGGTGGTGACCCGGTACGTCTCCCGCCCGGCGAGGCCGGAGGCGAGCGCCCGGTAGCGTTTCTCGACCTCGTGCCCGCGCCAGGACCGGGACAGGGCGGACGCCGCCGCGTGCGTCCGCGCGAACAGGACCAGCCCGGAGGTGCCGCGTCCCAGGCGGTGCAGGGGGCTGGCTTCCGGAAAACGCTCGCGGACCCGGGTGAGCAGCGTGTGACTCAGGAACCCGCCGCCCGGCAGCGTGGGGAGGCCACCCGGCTTGGCGACGGCCACGAGGGCCCCGTCCACGTGGATCACGTCGAAGGCGAGGGGTACGTCCTCCTCCTCCCAGGGGGGACGCCGCCATTCGAGCACCTGCCCCGCCCGCACCCGCTCGTCCGCCCGGCCCACGGTGGCCCCGTCCAGCCGCACCTCACCGCCTTCCAGCCGCGCCCGCCACTCGGCTGCGGTGGAGTGCCCGTACTGCCGGGTCAGGTACGCGAGGACGCTCAGGCCGTCGGCGCGGGGACCGAGCTGCTCGCGGTAGGTGTGGCCGCCGTTGAGGGTCATGGGGGAAAGGCCCTCACGGGAAGACGGGCAGGGCAGAGCCGAACCCGTGCGGGCGGAGGACCGGAATGCGCTTCACCCCCCGAGGATACCCTCCCCACGATTGTAAAAAGCCTTACCAGCACGGCGAATCTCTCATTCCCTCCCGCGATGCTGGGGGGGTGCGCCGTCTGCTCCGCCTCGTGATCGTCCTCGCCCTGCTCGCGGGGGCCGCCTATCTGCTGTGGCCGTACCTGGAGAATGCTCGGCGCTACTCGGCCCTGCTCGCCGCGCCCAGCCCCGCCGAGGGCAGCCTGCCCAATCCCCTGCCGGGCCAGTCCTTCGTGGACACCTGGGGCGCGGCCCGCAGCGAGGGGCGGCGACATGAGGGGGTGGACATCTTCGCGCCGCGCGACACGCCCATCCGGGCGACCACGCCGGGCGTCGTGCTCAACGTGGGCGAGAACCGCCTCGGCGGGCGCACGGTCATGATCCTGGGGCCGGGCGGGCAGCGGCACTACTACGCGCACCTCGAACGCTACGCCGACGTGCGGGAGGGCGGGTGGGTCGAGGCCGGGGACGTGATCGGCTACGTCGGCGACAGCGGGAACGCGCGGGGCACGCCGCCGCACCTGCATTACGGCATCTACGCGGCGGGCGGGGCGATCAATCCCTACCCGTTCTTGCAGCGGGAGGACCGTTCAGGCCCTCCTCGTCGCCAGGATCACGCATTCGCGGCGGCTGACCGGAACCTCGGCGCAGAGCAGGCGCGGGTGAGAGAACAGGCGGTCGCGTTCGGGGTCGCCGCCGTGCAATGAGGCGGGGAGGGAGGCGGCTGGGCTGAAGTTGTCGAGCACGAGCACCCCGCCGGGGCCCAGCGCGTCCACCAGCACCTCCAGGCTCTCCGTCTCCCGCTTGGCGGGCGCGCAGTCGCTGAAGATCAGGTCGAAGGGGCCGTAGGTCAGGACTTCGCGCCAGTCGCCGCCCAGCACCTCGGCGCGGGGGTCGTCTCCCAAGACGCGGCGAGCGACGTCCGCCCGCTCCGGGTCGAGTTCGGTCGTGAAGAGCCGCGCCGTGTCGTTCATTCCCGCCAGCAGCCACGCCGCTCCCACCCCCGTCCCCGTGCCCAGCTCGGCGAGCCGACCACCGGGGCGCGAGGCGGCCAGCGTCCGCAACAGCCGCCCGACCTCCAGGCTGCACGAGCGGCCGAAGCCCAGCCGCTCCGTCTCCGCGAGCGCCGCCCGGACCCGCTCCGGGAGGGCCAGGACGGCGGGCGTCTCCCCCATTCCCGCGAGTACCTGCCGGAGCTGCACGTCGTCCGCCCAGGGCAGCGAGCGAGGGTTGACCCAGGCGACGGGGCGGCCTTCCGGGCTGGGGTCGAGGGAGAGGAGCCGGGCCGGGTAGCACAACGATTCCACCCCGGACTGCCCCCAAATCGTCACCGCCTCGCCCACAATCTCCACCCGCGCCCCGCACTCCTCCCACGCCTCGCGCTCGGCGGCCTGCGCGCCCGTCTCGCCGGGGTCGATGCCGCCGCCCGGCAGGGTCCATCCGCCCCACTCCAGGCCGACCATCAGCACCCGGCCCGCATGCTCGATCCAGACGCAGGCGCGGCCCGTGCGGTGGGGGGACGGCGAGAGGTTGACCCGTGGCGCGGAGGTCATGCGAGCACCGCCAGCGCCTCGTCCAGGGCCGCTCCACGGGAGCGCAGGGCGCGGAGGGTGCCTCCCACCCACAGGCGCTCGGCGTGGGCGAAGTCGTCGGCGTGGACGGCGAAGGCGCGCAGCACCGGGTCGTCCGGCGCATTCCACGCCTCCATGAAGCCCGTCAGGGCCAGGCGCAGCGCCGCCCGCTGCACCCCTTCCGGCGCCCGGCCCACCCGAATGCCCTTGCGCGACACGTAGGGATCGTGGGTCAGGATGTGGGTCGAACCCGCCCACGGATCGGGCGCCGCATACTCCAACGCCCGCAGGCCGCTCATGGCGACCGCCCCGGCACACTGCGGGCAGGGCTGCACGGTGGTGAGTAAGGTCCAGGTGCGGACCTGCGGGCGGGGCGTCCCCGCGAGGTCGAGCAGCGCGTTGATCTCGGCGTGCGCGAGGTCGTGCCCGCTGATGACGCCGCCCGCCACTCCACGGGGCTCCCCCAGCCGGTTGCGTCCCCGCGCGATCACCTCGCCCTGAGCGTTCACCACGACCGCGCCGATGGGATACGAGCCCTGGCCGTAGGCGTCCCAGGCTTCGGAGAGGGCGGCGTGCCAGCCGACCGTCCGTGGATCGCCTTCTCTTTCCACGTCCCACTGACCACTTCCCACTTCCCGGTTCACAGCGCCCCCCGGTGCCGCTCGATCAGGTCGTCCAATGCCTCGCGCAACAGGCTCGCCTCCGTTCGGCCCAATGCCCCCGAGAGCTTGGCGAGGCGTTCGAGCTGGCTTTTGGGGTAGTAGTTGCTCTTCAGGACCATCTTGCTCTCCACGTAGATACAGGCCCGGCCCCGCCCCTCGCGTTTGGCACGCAGCAGGGCCTCGTCGGCGGCGCGGGACAGGTCGGCGTAGGTGTGGGCATGGGCGGGCCGGGCGGCGAGGCCCACGCTCAGCCCCAGCGTGCGCGGCCAGTGCGGGTCGCGGTGAATGTGGAAGTGCCGGATCACCTCGTCGAAGAGGATCAGCGCCGTCTCGGGCACCGTTTCGGGAAGCAGCGCCGCATACTCGTCCCCGCCTAGCCGCCCCACGATGCTCCCCGTCGGCAGGCTGCCCGAGAGCAGCCGCTCCAGGCTCCGGAGCACCCGGTCCCCCTCGGTGTGCCCCAGGGCGTCGTTGAGCGTCTTGAAGTGGTCGAGGTCCAGCACGGCGAGCGTGACCGGGGCTCCCCTCAGCCCTTCGAAGGCTGCCTCGAAGGCGGGCCGGGTCAGAATGTCGGGTCGGGGCATACCATCCTCCTCACGGTGACGGGACCCTACGTTCGGGTCATACGTATACCTTAACCACGTATATATGTCACCGCTATGACATACTCGGCCCCGGTTGAAAAGCGACGTGTCAGACGGCCTTGAGCGTCCCACACTCAAATTCCCAGACTACGGCAGTTGACATTTCCGGCCCATTGCGCCTAGCATTGCGTCTGGAACGGCAAAAACCGCCGGATAGCCCGGCCGGTGCCGCCACATCCCACTTCACTTCACAGGAGGTACACCCATGTTGAAACCATTGGGCGACCGCGTTCTCGTTGAGATCATCGAAGAAGCCGAGCAGAAGACCGCCGGGGGCCTGTTCGTCCCCGACACCGCCAAGGAGAAGAGCCAGCGTGGCCGGGTCATCTCCGTAGGCAGCGGCAAGATGCTCGACAACGGAACGCGCGTCGCGCTGGACGTGAAGGAGGGTGACACGGTGTACTTCGCCAAGTACGGCGGCACCGAAGTCAGCCTCGACGGCAAGAACTACTCCATCCTCAACGAGCGCGACATCCTCGCCATCGTGGAGTGAGGCGGTCAGCTGTCAGCTCTCAGCCTCAACGGCAGAAGCTGACGCGTCCGCCCGAGCCCCATCCTTCTTTTCCTGACTGCTGAAAGCTGATCGCTGACAGCCCCTTTCGAAGGAGAATCCCATGCCCAAGCAACTCGTCTTTGATGAAAACGCCCGCCGCAGCCTGGAGCGCGGCGTGAACGCCGTCGCCAACGCCGTGAAAGTGACCCTCGGGCCGCGCGGCCGCAACGTCGTGATCGAGAAGAAGTTCGGCAGCCCCACGATCACCAAGGACGGCGTGACCGTCGCCAAGGAAGTGGAGCTGGAGGACAAGCTGGAGAACATCGGCGCCCAGCTTCTCAAGGAAGTCGCCTCCAAGACCAACGACATCACGGGTGACGGCACGACGACCGCCACCGTGCTCGGCCAGGCCGTCGTGAAGGAAGGTCTGCGCAACGTGGCCGCTGGGGCGAACCCCCTGGCGCTGAAGCGCGGCATCGACAAGGCCGTCGCGGTCGCCGTCGAGGAGATCAAGCAGCTCGCCGTGCCCGTCGAGGACAGCGACGCGATCAAGAAGGTCGCCGGAATCTCCGCGAACGACGAGCAGGTCGGCCAGGAAATCGCCAACGCGATGGACAAGGTGGGCAAGGAAGGCGTCATCACCATCGAGGAGTCCAAGGGCTTCGACACGGAAGTCGACGTCGTGGAGGGGATGCAGTTCGACAAGGGCTACATCAGCCCCTACTTCATCACCTCGCCCGACACGATGGAGGCCGTGCTCGAAGACGCCTACATCCTGATCAACGAGAAGAAGGTCTCCTCGCTCAAGGACCTTCTCCCCGTGCTGGAAAAGGTCGCGCAGACGGGCCGGCCGCTGCTGATCATCGCCGAGGACGTGGAGGGCGAGGCGCTCGCCACCCTGGTCGTGAACAAGCTGCGCGGCACGCTGAACATCGCCGCCGTGAAGGCCCCCGGCTTCGGTGACCGCCGCAAGGAGATGCTGCGCGACATCGCCGCCGTGACGGGCGGGCAGGTCGTGTCCGAGGACCTCGGGCACCGCCTGGAGAACGTCGGCATGGACATGCTGGGCCGTGCCGCGCGCATCCGCATCACCAAGGACGAGACCACCCTCGTGGACGGCCGGGGCAACCAGGCCGAGATCGACGCCCGCGTGAACGCGATCAAGGCCGAACTCGACACCACCGACTCCGACTACGCCCGCGAGAAGCTGCAAGAGCGCCTCGCCAAGCTGGCGGGCGGCGTGGCCGTGATCCGCGTCGGTGCGGCGACCGAGACCGAGCTCAAGGAGAAGAAGCACCGCTACGAGGACGCCCTCAGTACCGCCCGCTCGGCGGTCGAGGAAGGCATCGTCGCGGGCGGCGGCACCACGCTGCTGCGCGTGATCCCCGCCGTGCGCAAGGCCGCCGAGAGCCTGGAGGGTGACGAGGCGACGGGGGCGCGCATCCTGATCCGCGCGCTCGAAGAGCCTGCCCGCCAGATCGCCGCGAACGCGGGCGAGGAAGGCAGCGTCATCGTCAACTCGGTCATCAACTCCGACAAGCCCCGCTTCGGCTTCAACGCCGCGACGGGCGAGTACGTGGACGACATGGTGCAGGCGGGAATCGTGGACCCCGCCAAGGTGACCCGCACGGCCCTTCAGAACGCCGCGAGCATCGGCGCGCTGATCCTGACCACCGAGGCCATCGTCTCCGACAAGCCCGAGAAGGCTGCGGCGGCTCCCGCTGGCGGCGGCATGGGCGGCGGCGACATAGGCGGGATGGACTTCTAAGGAGCGGTCAGCCGTCAGCGAGAAGCTGTCAGCAAGAAGGGAGGCCGGGGCGTGATGCTCCGGCCTCTCTCTGTATTCAGGCGGTGTGAGGGCGAGGAGGCGGATAAAGTTCACGCAGGACCGCTTGAAGTTATGCCCTCGTGCTGAACATAGTCATTCGGAAGGAGTTGCCGAATGAAGGAGATTCTTCGGCGTGTCCTCGTCCTCGGGCATGAACGAATAGCCACGTTTCCCGTCCAGGCTATCTACGTGCAACCGTCCGCACTCCGGGCATTGGTAGATGTGGCGAAACGCCTCTCCCCAAAGCAGGTCTACCCCATGCCGCAACTTGTTCCGTAAAGGTACAACCTGCACGGTTGCCGTTGCTCCTCGTCCATCGTCGGGGCTCACCATGCGGTCGATCAACTCATCCCAATGATCTAAAAAGGCGAAGGCATCCTCATCCGGAAGCAAGTACGCTTTATAAGGTAAAAAGTCCGTTTGGTCTCTAATAACCGCGCCACATTCGCATACGAACCTCACTCGACGACTCCCCTCACATCAACCGCCCGTCGTCCGCCGGGTCGGGCGTCTTCACCGGAATCCCGCGCGCGTTCAGGGCGTCTCGCAGCATGGGGATGTTCTTGAGGGCGTGCCCCTTCGTCGTGTTCTGGAAGAAGACGTACAGCTCGCTCAGGTCATCCGCCACGAGCGCGATCTTCTCCGCCCACTCGTCCATCTCGGCGCGGTTGTAGAGGTAGTCGTGCCGCTCGGCGGCGCTTCCGCCCTCCCACCAACTGCCCTTGTTGCGGCCGTGGAGCCGCAGGTAACCCACGTCGGTCGTGACGTGGACCTGGGGCTCGGGCATCCCGCCCACGACCGGGTAGTCGGGGCTGACCCAGATCAGGCCGTACTCGGCCATCGCCTCGCGGACCTCGGGCTTGTCCCAACTGGCGTGGCGGAGTTCGACGGCGAGTTCGTGCCCGGCGAAACGCTCGGCGAGGCCCAGCAGGTACTTGCGGTTGTCCCCCGTGCGGTGGAAGGAGTACGGAAACTGAGCGAGGTAAGGCCCCTTGAGCCCGGCCTCCCGCAGCGGCTCGGGGCTCTGGAGCATCCGGTCGAAGTCGGCGTCGGTGGGGGCGCGGTCGTGGGTGAAGACCTTGTTGACCTTGACGGTGAAGCGGGTGCGCCCGGCGCTCTTGCGGGCCATGCCCTCGAAGGCCTTGAGGCCGGGGATGGCGTAGAAGGAGGAATTGAGTTCCACCGCGTCGAAGGAGCGGGCGTAGGTCTCCAGGTAGGCGTCTTTCTTCACGCCCTCGTAGATCAGGCCGGGAGCCGCCCACTCGTCGTTGCTGTAGCCGCCGCAGCCGATCCATACACGCATAGGGGCAGCCTAATGCGGCGGCAGGGGCGCGGGGATGAACGGGCCCTCAAGCCCAGCCAGGTCGCCCGGCCGGGTCGTGCTCAGCCGAAGCGGGGATGGCGGTTGAGCCGTGCCCAGAAGTCGGTGATCGTCTGCACCGCCTCCTGAAACTGCCCGAAGTCGAGCGGCTTGACCACGTACGCGCTCGCGCCGTGGGCGTAGCTCGCCTGGATGTCGCGGTCCTCGCCGCTGGTGGTCAGCATGACGACGGGAATGTCGCGGGTCGCCACCTCGCTGCGGATCGCGTCGAGCACGGCGAGCCCGTCCATGTGGGGCATCTTGAGGTCGAGCAGGATCAGGTCGGGCAGACTCTTCGTGCAACGGAGCGCGGCGAGCGCCTCGGAACCGCTGCCCGCCACCTGCACCTCGTGCCCGTCGCCGCCCTCCTGAAAGGCGTTCAAGGCGAGTTCCACGTCGTGGGGATTGTCGTCTACGAGCAGGATGCGTCGGCGTTCCACGGGTGTTCTCTCCCCCTTGCGACCTCAGCTTAACGGGTCCGAATATGAAGATTCTATCAAGCTGACCGGCGAGGAAGGGCGCCTGCGCACCCATTCGTCTACACGCCGGGTGCCCCGGCAAGAGACGCTGTGGGGCCCCCCGCGTAGACTGACCCCCATGCTCACGAAGCGCATCATCCCCTGCCTGGACGTGCAAAACGGGCGGGTGGTCAAGAATGTCCGGTTCTTCGAGAACCACCGCGACGCCGGCGACCCCCTCGCGCTCGCCCGGGCCTACGAGGCGCAACAGGCCGACGAACTCGTCTTCTACGACATCACGGCGACCCACGAGGGCCGTCATCTCATGCTGGACGTGGCTGCGCGCGTCGCCGAGCAGGTCATGATGCCGCTGACCGTCGGGGGAGGGGTCAACGCCGTGTCCGACTTCCGACAACTGCTTCTCGCCGGAGCCGACAAGATCAGCGTGAACAGCGGGGCGGTGCGGCGCCCGGAGGTCATCCGCGAGGCCTCGGATCACTTCGGCGCCCAGTGTGTGGTGCTGAGCATCGACGTCAAGCGGCGCGCGGGTGGAGCAGGCTGGACCGTCCACGTCGGCGGCGGGCGGGTGGACACCGGGCTCGACCTGCTGGAGTGGGCCGAGCGGGGCCAGGCGCTGGGGGCGGGCGAACTCTGCTTGAACGTGATGGATGCCGACGGCACCCGGGCGGGCTTTGACCTCACGGCCACGCGCGCGGTCGCCTCGGCGGTGGACCTCCCCGTGATCGCCTCGGGCGGGGCCGGGAAGTTGGAGGACTTCCGCGACGTGCTCGGCGGCGGCGAGTCGGGCGGCCACGCGGACGCGGCCCTGGCGGCGAGCGTCTTCCACTTCGGCGAACTCACCGTGCCCGAAGTCAAGACCTACCTGGGGCGCGAGGGGCTGCCCGTGCGGCCCGACTGGCGGGACCTGTGACGGCCCCGGGTCTGGGCGAGTTGAAGTTCGGCGCGGACGGCCTGATTCCGGTGGTGACCCAGGACGCGCGGACGGGCGCGGTGCTGATGCAGGCGTACGCCGACCGGGCGGCGGTGGAGCGGACGCTCGCCACCCGCGAGGCGACCTACTACAGCCGCTCGCGCGGCGAGCAGTGGGTCAAGGGGCTCAGCAGCGGCCACACCCAGCGGGTCGTCTCGGTCGCCCTCGACTGCGACGGGGACAGCGTGCTCTACCGGGTCGAGCAGACGGGGCCCGCCTGCCACACCGGGGAGTATTCCTGCTTCCACCGGCCCCTCCTGGGGGAGGAGGCGACGCACACGGGGCTGGACGGCACGCTCGAACGGGTGTACGCCACCATCACCGAACGCCTCGCCACCCTGCCCGAGCACAGCTACGTCGCGCGGCTGCACGCCGGGGGCCTCGACCGGGTGCTGAAAAAGGTCGCCGAGGAGTCGGGCGAGGTGCTGCTCGCGGCGAAGAACGGGGACCGCGCCGAACTCGCCACCGAGGCTGCCGACCTGCTCTTCCACACCCTCTTCGTTCTCGCGGAGGTTGGCGTCAGTCCCGCCGACGTGGCCGCCGTCTTGCAGGGGCGGGAGGGGCGCAGCGGATTGAAGGGGCCGAAAGAGGTCGGGTAGGAGTAGGCCCGTGTCAGCATGGGCCCATGCTCGTCGCCCAGCTCAGTGACCCCCACATCAACCCCCAAAGGCCACACAAGGCCGAGGCACTGAGGCGGGCGGTCAGGCACCTGCTGGAGTTGCCCAGGCACCCGGGTGCCGTACTCGTCACGGGAGACTGCACGGACAACGGCACCCGGGAGGAGTACGCCGAATTCAGGGCGCTCGTCCAGCCGCTGCCCGTGCCTGTGTACATCATCCCCGGCAACCACGACGACCGCGACGTCATGCTGGAGGAGTTCGGCGAGCAGGGCACCTCCTCCCTGCCCGGCTTCGTGCAGTACGTGGTGGAGGACGGCCCGTTGCGCCTCATCGCCCTGGACACCCACGTCCCCGGCGAAAGCGGCGGTATGCTCGACTCTCCGCGCCTGCGCTGGCTCTCCGACCGCCTGGAGGAAGCTCCCCGGCGCCCCACGCTGATCTTCATGCACCACCCTCCCGTCGTCGCTGGCCTGAACGTCATGGACTCCATCGGTCTGGGAGGCTCAGAGGCGTTCCGCGAGGTCGTGGCCCGGCATGGACAGGTCGAGCGGATCGTGGCGGGGCACACGCACATAACCATGACAGGACGGTTCGCGGGAACATTGGTCATGACCTGCCCCGGCACGGACAACGCCTTATTGCCCGACCTGACACAGCCGGAGAAACTCGTGGTGCAGTTGCAGCCCCCTCTGTGTCTGCTGCACGCCTGGGACGACCAGACGGGATTCCTGACCTATACCAGCATCATCGCGCCATCCCCCCGGGTTACGCTGCACGACGGGGAACGGTGGGTGTAGCGTCTCCCTTCTCGCGGAGCGGAACACCAACCGGATGAAGGTGCCG
This sequence comes from Deinococcus aestuarii, assembly GCF_018863415.1. Taxonomy (NCBI): domain Bacteria; kingdom Thermotogati; phylum Deinococcota; class Deinococci; order Deinococcales; family Deinococcaceae; genus Deinococcus; species Deinococcus aestuarii. The sequence goes on from NZ_JAHKSN010000004.1 coordinate 52,062, forward strand.
TGAAGCCAACGTGATGATCCAAGTCCACCGCTTCCGCATACCCCCGGGTGAAAGACGGTGGGCGAGCAGGACCAGCCCACCGGGGAGGCTCACCCATGAACCGACTCGCCCTGCTGTCCGCCACCTGCGCTCTCGCCCTCTCCGCGTGCGGGATCAACTCGCCCGTCGCGCCCACGGGACGCACGGCCTACGGGCTGGACGCCCAGGGGCGGCTCGTGACCTTCGGGCTGGACAACGCCGCGTTCAGCGTCAGCCGCCTGACCCTGACCGGCCTGGGCGCGGGCGAGACCCTGGTGGACCTCGACGTGTTCAACAAGGACGGCCACCTCTACGCGCTGAGCGACACGGGCAGGCTGTACGGGGTGAACACGACCACGGGCGCCCTGACCCTGAACACGAGTGGCAACATGGGCGCGCCGCGCGTGATCGACTTCAACCCGGCGGCCCAGCGCCTGCGCGTCTTCAGCACCGGGGACATGAACTACCGCCTCACTCCCGGCGACGGCACGGTCACGGCGGACGGGACGTTGATGTACGCCGCCACTGACGCCAACGCGGGCAAGGACCCCAACCTCGTCGCGGCGGCGTACACCAATTCCTTCCAGGGCTACCAGCCGGTGATGGCGGACTTCAACCCGCCCACGACCCTGTACTCGGTGGACGCCGACCAGGACACGCTCGTCACCCACACGGTCGGTCCGGCCTTCAGCACCCTGAACACCGTCGGCGCCCTCGGCGTGAACGTGAGCGCCGAGATGACCGGCTTCGACATCGCCGGGACGAACGAGGCGTACCTGACCTCCAGTAGCGGCACGGACACCGTGCTCTCCACCCTCGACCTGAGCACGGGCAAAGCGACTTCCAAAGCCACGATCAAGGGGCTGGGCCTCAAGGCCTTTGCGGTCAAGCTCTCCCCGCGCCCGTAAGCCGTCTTCCCCGCGCCGCCAACGGCTTCGTCCGGACCGGGCGAGTGCTGCGGCGCTCTATGCTGCCGGGCGTGACGCCTCCTTCGGCCCCCGACGCCTCGAAGGCCGGGTGGCGGACCTGGGCCCGCGAGGTGCGTTCGGGGTTGCCGGATTATTCGGCGAAGATCACGGCGCACCTCGCCGCCTTCCTGCACTCGCGGGGTGCGCGGCGGGTCCTGGCCTACCGCGCCCTGCCGGGTGAGCCGGACGTGGGCGCCCTCGCACGGGAGTTCGAGTTGCTGGCCCCCCGCGCCCGCTTCCGGCCCGAGCCCCACCTGACGCTCCACCCCTGGGAGACGGCGACCGAGCCCAGCCGCTTCGGCGCCCTTCAACCCCCGGCGAACGCGCCGCGCGTGCTCCTCGACGCGGTGGAGGCCGTCCTCCTCCCCGCCCTCGCCTTCGACCACTCCGGCGTGCGGCTGGGGTACGGGGGCGGCTTCTACGACCGCCTGCTCCCCGGTTTCGCGGGGCTGGCGGTCGGCGTGATCGCGGAAGCCCTCGTCGTTCCCGCCCTGCCCGCCGAAGCCCACGACCTGCGGGTGGGCTTTCTGGTGACGGAGAGGGGGGTCAGGAGGGTGGACGCCACGACGTCTTCCAAACTGTAACGTCAGTGTGACGCGCCCCCGCTAGGCTCCCCCCCGTACCGAAATTCAGGAAGGGGGGAAGATGCCCGAACCCAGCATCGGCGCCACCGCATGACGGCCCCGCAGGCTGTTCAAACTGTGCAAGCAGGCCCACCGGGCACCGTCGCCCTCCAGGCACGGGGGCTGGTCAAGGACTTTCGGGGCTTCCGCGCCACGAACGACGTGAGCCTGGACATCCGCGAGGGCGAGATTCACGCGATCATCGGGCCGAACGGGGCGGGCAAGACGACGCTCTTCAACCTGCTCTCGGGCTTCCTGCGGCCCACGAGCGGCGAGGTCTCCCTCTTCGGCGAGCGGATCGACACCCTGCCCCCCCATACAATCGTGCGGCGGGGGCTCTCGCGTTCCTTCCAGATCAGCAGCGTCTTTCCCAGCCTGACGGTGCGGGAAAACGTGCTGGTCGCCTTGCAGTCACCGACCAACCTCCCGCGGCAGTTCTGGACGCCCCTCTCGCGGCTGGAGGCCCTCGGGCCGCGTGCCGACCAGATTCTCGCGGACGTGGGGTTAGAAAGTGCCCACGCCCGGCTCGCCGCCGACCTCGGCCACGGGGAGAAGCGGCAGCTCGAAATCGGCATCTCGCTGACGCAGGACCCGCGCGTCCTCCTCCTCGACGAGCCGACGAGCGGCATGGGCTCGGAGGGCATCAACCGCGTGATCGCCCTCGTGCGGCAGGTGGCGCGCGGGCGCACGGTCGTCCTCGTCGAGCACAACATGAGCGTGGTCGCGCAGCTCGCCGACCGCATCACCGTCTTGCAGTACGGGCAGGTGCTCGCCAGCGGCAGCTACGACGAGGTTCGGCAGGACCCGCGCGTGATCGAGGCGTACCTGGGAGAGGAGGCGCACGGATGACGGCCCCGGCCCTCCGCCCCTCCCCTTCCCAGACCGGCGCCGTGCCGCTGCTCGAAGTCCGCGACCTCAACGCCTTCTACGGCCAGAGCCACGTCCTGCACGGCGTGAACCTCCACGTCATGCCCGGCGAGGTCGTCAGCCTGATCGGGCGCAACGGCGCAGGCAAGACGACCACCCTCAAGTCGATCATGGGCGTGCTGCGCAGCCGCACGGGCCGGGTCACCTTCGACGGCCAGGACCTCACCCGGCTGCCCAGCAACCGCGTCGCCGCCCGGGGCCTGGCCTGGGTGCCCGAGGAACGCGCGATCCTGAGCAGCCTGACCGTCCGCGAGAACCTCGAACTGCCCCCCGCCCGGCCCGGCGGCTGGAGTGCCGAGCGCGCGTATCAGGTCTTTCCCGTCCTGCGCGAGCGCGGCCACCACCCCGGCTCCAAGCTCTCGGGCGGCGAACAGCAGATGCTCGCCATCGTGCGGGTGCTGCGCAGCGGCCCGAAACTCCTCCTCCTCGACGAGCCGAGTGAGGGACTCGCGCCCGTCATCGTCGGGCGGATCGGCGACATGCTCTCCGAACTGCGCCGGGAGGGTCTCGCCGTCATTCTCGTCGAGCAAAACCTCAAGTTCGCCACCCGCCTCGCCGACCGCCATTACGTCCTCGTGGACGGGCACGTCGTGGACGAGGTGCGCCGTGAAGAGGTGGAGGCCCGCCGTCAGGACCTCCTGCGTTACCTCAGCGTCTGAAGCCCCTTGCCCCAGTTCCGGAGGAACCCATGCACAAGAAGACCCTGACCGCCCTGCTCTGCGCCGCCCTCACCGCCGCGCCCGCCCTCGCCCAGAGCGTGCGGCTTTCGGACAACGCGGTGAAGGTGGGCGTGCTGACCGACCTCTCCGGCGTGTACTCGGAACTCTCCGGGCAGGGCAGCGTGAAGGCCGCGCAGATGGCCGCCGCCGACTTCATGGCCGCCAATCCCGCCTACCGGAGCCGGGTGCAGGTCGTCGGCGTGGACCACCAGAACAAGGCGGACGTGGCGAGCAACAAGGCCGCCGAGATGATCGACCGCCAGAACGTGGACATGCTGGTCGACATGCCGACCTCCAGCGCAGCGCTCGCGGCCAGCGAGGTCGCCAAGAACAAGAAGGTCGTGGCGATGGTCGTGACGGGCGGCACCACCGCGCTGACGAACGAGAAGTGCAACAAGTACACCTTCCACTACGCCTACGACAACTACATGCTCGCCAACGGCACGGGCACGGCGGTGACCCAGCGCGGCGGGAACTCCTGGTACATCATCTACCCCAACTACGCCTTCGGGCAGGACCTCAACCGCCAGATGCTCGCGGCGATCACCGAGAACAAGGGCAGGGCGGTCGCCCCCAGCGACGCGACGCCCTTCCCGAACACGGACTTCTCCAGCTACCTGCTCAAGGCCCAGAGCCTGAGGCCCAAGGTCTTCGGCACCATGCAGGCGGGGGCCGACCTCGTGAACGTGGTCAAGCAGTACAACGAGTTCGGGCTCAAGAACCAGGGGATCGGGCTCGGCATCGGCCTGCTCTTCGAAACGGACGTGGCGGCCCTCGGCCAGGACGCCTTCGGGGGGGCGCTCGCCACCGTGCCGTGGTTCTGGAACCTCGACGCGCGCAGCCGCCAGTGGTCGGCCAAGTTCGAAAAGGCCTTCGGCAAGAAGCCCACCTGGGCGCAGGCGGGCGTGTACTCCGCCACCATGACCTACCTCCAGGCCGTCGCCCGCGCGAAGACCGACGAGAGCGACGCGGTGGTCAAGGCCCTGGAGGGCTACTCCTTCAACGACTTTTTCGCCCGCAACGCCACCATCCGCCCGCAGGACCACCGGGTGCTCCTCGACGTGCACACCGTGCAGGTCAAGACGAAGGCCCAGGCGAAGGAAAACGGCGACATCTTCACGCGCCTGTCGACCATCCCGGCGGCCCGGGCGTTCATGCCCCTCGCCGAGAGCAAGTGCAAGTTCTGAAAAGGGGCGGGGGGCCGGGGGCCGGGGAGAGGCAGTGGCCCCCGGCGGCCCCGACCTCTGGACGTGATCCATGAACACACAATTGCTGCTCATCCAGGTGTTCAACGGCCTGGTCAACGGTGCGTTTTACGCGCTGCTCTCCCTCGGCCTCGCCGTCATCTTCGGGATGCTGCGGATCGTCAACTTCATGCACGGGGCGCTGTACATGCTGGGCGCCTTCACCGCCTTCGCGCTGGGGCAGGCGTTCGGGCTGGGCTTCTGGCCGTCGCTGATCCTCGCGCCGCTCATCGTGGGGCTGATCGGCGTGGTGCTGGAGTGGTCCTTGCTCTCGCGGCTGTACGGGCTGGAGCCGAGCTACAACCTGCTGCTGACCTTCGGGCTGACGCTGCTCACGCAAGACCTCGTGAAACAGGTCATGCTCTCGCAGTACGCGGTGTCGAGCGCGCCCTACACGCCGCCCGCCGCGCTTTCCGGGGTGGTCAACCTCGGCTTCGTCGTCTTTCCCAAGTACCGCCTCTTCGTGATCGGCCTCGCGCTGGTGGTCTGCCTCGTCACCTGGCTCGTGATCGAGAAGACGCGGGTGGGCGCGATCATCCGCGCGAGCACCGAGAACCCGAACGTCACCCGCGCCTTCGGCATCGACGTGGGCAAGTGGGTGACGGGCGTCTTCGGGGTCGGCGTGGGGCTGGCGGGCCTCGCCGGAGTCCTCGCCGCGCCGATCTATTCCGTTGAGCCGTACATGGGCGCCGAACTGATCATCACGACCTTCGCGGTGGTGGTGATCGGCGGGATGGGGAGCATCCTGGGAAGCGTGGTGACGGGCTTCGCGGTCGGCGTGCTCGCCGCCGTCGGCGCGGCGCTGTATCCCCCCATCGCCAACACGCTCGTCTTCATCCTGATGGCGCTTGTGCTGCTCGTGCGGCCCAGCGGGCTCTTCGGATTGCCGGAGGGGGCGCGATGACGGTCCTCCCCCGCACCGCCGCCCGGACGAGTCGGGAGCGCAACGTCCGCGCGGCGTGGCTGATCGGGCTCGGCATCATCCTCTTGGTCCTGCCCCGGTTGATCTATCCGGTGCTGGCGCTCGACATCCTGGCGTGGGGTCTGTTCGCCGTCGCCTTCGACCTGCTGTTCGGCTTCTCGGGCCTGCTGAGCTTCGGGCACGCGGCCTTCTGGGGCACGAGCGCGTACGTGACGGCCTTCCTGCTCTCGCACGGGCAGAGCGTCCCCGTCGCCATGCTGGGGGGGACGGGGGCCGCGCTCCTCGTCGCCGTGCCCGTCGCCTTTCTCAGCGTGCGCTCGGTGGGCATCTACTTCTCGATGATCACGCTCGCCTTCGCGCAGATGCTCTCCTTCCTCGCGCTGCAATGGACGGACGTGACGGGCGGCGAGAACGGCCTCCAGGGCTTCGCGCGCCCGGGCTTCCTGGGGCTGGACTTCAGCGACTCGGTGACCCGCTACTACTTCGCGCTGGCGGTGTTCGCCGTGGGCTTTTACGTCGCCTACCGCACGGTCCGCAGCCCCTTCGGGCAGGCCCTCCAGGCGGTGCGGGACAACGAGCAGCGGGCGCAGAGCATCGGCTACAACCCCACCCGCTTCAAGTTCACGGCGTTCCTGATCAGCGCGGGGCTCGCCGGGCTGGCCGGGAGCCTCTTCACCTTCGGCCACGGGGTCGTCAGCCTGGAGGTCGTCAACTGGCGCACCTCGGGCGAGGTCGTCATGATGACCCTGCTCGGCGGCACGACCACCCTCTTCGGCCCGGTGATCGGCGCGGGCCTGGTGCTGCTGCTGCGTGACGTGCTGACGACGGCGAACCTGCCGGTGGGGATCGTGACGGGCTTGGTCTTCGTCCTCGTCGTGCTGTTCTTCCGGCGCGGGGTGGTGGGGACGATTCAGGGCTGGCGCCGGAAGTAAAAGAAGCCGTCAGCTTTCAGCCGTCAGCAATCACAAGCTGGCGGCTGAACACGTTCGGGGGTCGCCTCCCGCTCCGCAGGACAGGTCAGGGTGTGGAGAAGAGACCTACCCCTCCCCCTCCCGGTCCTTGAGCCCCCGAATCTCCTCGATGAACCGCTCCAGGCTGTCGAAGTCGCGGTACACGCTGGCGAAGCGGATATAGGCCACGTCGTCGAGCGGGCGCAGGAAGCTCATCGCGCGCTTGCCGATCTCGCCGCTCGGAATCTCTGGCACCTGCACCTCGTCCTCGAAGCCGTAGGCGAAGGCGCGCAGCAGTTCGGCGGGCACCGGGCGCTTCTCGGTGGCGAGGGTCAGGCCGCGCAGCAGCTTGTCGGGGTTGAAGGCTTCCCGCTGGCCGCCGCGCTTGACGACCATCAGCGGTTCGAGCTGGGCCCGCTCGTAGGTGGTGAATCTCCGGGCGCAGCGCAGGCACTCGCGGCGGCGGCGGATGCTCGCCCCGTCGTCGCTGGGGCGCGAATTGACGACCTTGGAGTCGGGTGCCGAGCAGTAGGGGCACCTCACCGGGGCACGCTCACAGGAGCAGGGCGGGGTCGGGGGGACGCACCCTCGGCGCGGGGGGTAGGGGTACCTCCAGCACGGTGCCGCGCAGGTGCAGCAGGGCCGGGGTGGCGAGGGCGAGCACGGCGTCCGCCAGCGGGCGGTCGAGCGCCTCCTCCCCCGTGCTCGCCCGCCCCGGCAACACGAGGTTGATCCGCAATTCCTCGTCCTGAGCGTGTTCGACCAGACCCCGGATTGCGCCGCGCTGCGGGTGGACCTGCAATCCGCGCTCGTCGAGGTGCGGGCCGACGATGGTCAGCCACGTGCCGCCCAGGCGGCGGCGAACGATCTGCGCGATGCCGACGCTGCTCTTCACATTGCAGTTGAACAGCTCCATCCACTCGGCCTCGCTGAGCAGCGTGAAATTGGTGTGCGCCCGCTTGTCGGCGAGGTGCACGATGCCGTGCAGCGCCCCGAAAATCTCCAGGATGCGGGTCTGCGCGCTCAGCCAGTCGAGGGGCACGCCCACGTCCGCCTTGATGGGCACGGCGGTCCCGCCCGCGAGTTCCAGGGTGCTCGCCGCCGCCGCGAGCGTCTCGCTGTTGCCCCCGACGAGCACTACGCTGGCACCCGCCCGCGCCAGCGCCGCGCTGATCGACCGGCCGTAACCCTGGTCGGCGCTCGTCACGGCAATCACCTGGCCGTCCAGCACGGACCCGGCACCGGGGGCAAGAGGGGGAGCAGTCATCTCGCCCAGCATAGCGCCCCGACCCCGCCCCACAGATCGGTCAGCCCGCGTGCGGCAGGGGGCGCAGGGCCCCCAGGGGAAGCTCGCCCGCCCGGTGCCCTTTGCCGCAGGGCTCGCACCAGTACGCCTGGTCCCCATCGCGGGTGTCGTAGAGCAAGAGGGGTTGGCCGCACCACGGGCAGACGTGCATATAACCGCGTCCGCTGGCAGGTTGAAGGTCCTCTTTGAGACGTAACGGACGTTTCATATTCTGATCATAGCAGAAAAGGGAGAGCGGCAAATCTTCTGAGCCTGTCCAGGCCGACCATTTCGGGGGTTGTGTTGTCCCGGAAGGGGGGAGCGGCCGCCCCTCGTCCGCGGCCTACAGGTCGGGTTCCTCACCCACATCGTCGGGGACCTCGGACACGGCCGGACCCACCCCGACCCGGCGCCGTTTGCGCAGCATGGCGGGTTCCTTGTCGAGGTTGAAGACGAAGTGCCGGGGCCGCCGCTCGCGCAGCCACGTCTCCAGCGCGACGAGGCGGGGCCGGAAGCGGATGAACTCGCGCAACTGCCGGATGGGCACGAAGCGGGCCTCCTGCACGTCGCGGTCGGGGTCGCGGGGCTGAAGCGTGCCGCCGACTTCCCGGCCCGTGTAGAAGAACTGGAGGTGATGGCCCCAGGTCTGCGCCTGGAACTCGACGATGAAGGCGAGGTCGCGCAACTCCACGACGAGCCCGGTCTCCTCATAGGTTTCGCGCCGGGCGCCCTCCTGCACGAGTTCGCCCGCCTCCAGCCCGCCCTTGGGCAGCGACCAGCGCCCCCGCTCGCGCACGAGCAAAATCTCGTCTCCCCGCAGCACGATGCAGCCCACCCCGATGCGGGGGTCGGCGAGGGGCCGCTTCTGCCCACGCTTCTGGGGAGCGGCGGGAACGGGCACGGCCGTCGCGGAGGACACCTGCCCGGGGCCCGGCGCCGCCCCTGGCCGCGTGTTCCGCCTGCGCCTTCGTCGCCGCTGGCCCCCGGCGCCGTTCGCGGCGGCCTTCACGTCGTCCGTCATCAGACGCCCTCCGGCGCGAGGTCGTTGAAGCGCACGTGGGCCGAGTGGAACTGCAACTTCACCGTGCCGACGGGCCCGTTGCGCTGCTTCCCGATGATAATTTCCGCGATGCCCTGTTGATCGGTTTCCTTGTTGTAATACTCGTCCCTGTAAATAAACATGACGATATCCGCGTCCTGCTCAATCGCACCCGATTCACGCAAGTCGGAGAGCATCGGTCTATGATTCGGTCTCTGCTCCACCGCACGGCTCAACTGACTGAGGACGATGATCGGCACTTCAAGTTCACGCGCCAGCCCCTTGAGACCGCGTGAGATCGTGCTGATCTCCTGCTGCCGGTTGTCGCTGCCGCCGTTGTTCTTGCCGCCCGACATGAGTTGCAGGTAGTCGATCACGACGAGCCCGAGCTGCCCGTGCTGCGCGGCGATGCGGCGGAGCTTGCTGCGAAGGCCGTTGAGCGTGAGGTCCGGCTCGTCGTCGATGACCATCGGGGCCTCGGCGAGACGGCCCGCGGCGTGGGCCAGCCGCTCGAAGTCGCGCTCGTTGAGCTGGCCGCTGCGGATGCGGTTCATGTCCACCCGCGCCTCGGAGCACAGCATCCGCAGGGCGAGCTGCACGCTGGGCATCTCCAGGCTGAAGACCGCCACCGTCTTCTCGCCGCGCAGGGCGACGTTCTGGGCGATGGAGAGGGCGAACGCGGTCTTTCCCATCGAGGGCCTGGCCGCCAGCACGTTCAGGCTCCCCTTCTGAAGGCCGCTGATCTGCTCGTCGAGGTCGCGAAAGCCGCTGCTCACCCCGTCGGGAATGCCCTTGTTGGCGTGCAGGAGGGTGATGTACTCGAAGGTGTCGTGGACGACCTCACTCATCTCCTGAAAGCCCTCGGCCTTCTTCTGCTCGGCGACCTCAAAGATCAGTTTCTCGGCGCGGTCGAGGAGGTCTTCCAGGGGAAGCTGCGCCTCGTAGGCGAGCTGCATCGCCTTGCCCGACGCGCTGATGAGCTGCCGCAGCGTGTGCTTTTCCTGCACGATCCGCGCGTAGTGCTCGGCGTAGGCGGCGGTGGGCACCTGATCCGCCAGCCCGATCAGGTAGGTCAGTCCGCCTACCTCGTCGAGCTGCCCGCGCACCCGCAGGTCCTCGCTGAGGGTGACCAGATCGACCGGCTCGCCCCGTTCCTGAAGGACGCGCATCGCTGCGAAGATCTTGCGGTGACCCTCCCGGTAAAACATCTCGGGGCCAACCGTGTCGCCCAATTGCGCGAGGGTGTCGTTGTCGAGCAGGATGCTCCCCAGCACGCTGATCTCGGCGTCGTTGCTGTGCGGGGGAACGCGCGGCGTGAGTTCCAAGGGGGGACCTCTTTCAGGCACGTCACGCCGGGCGCGGCGCCCGAAAAAGGCGACGCGCGGCATGTGCCGGGAATGGAGTTGGTGGGGTCGGGGTTCGACCCATTCGCCCGGTCTGAACCCGGCTGAACTGCCGCGCATCATACCACCCCCGCCCGGGCCGCACCGCCTCCCCCCGCCGGGACCCCCGTCCTTAGGCAAGGGGCAGTAAGAGGCCTGTTAGGCCGCCTTTCCTACTCTCTTCTCAAGCAAGGACGGGAGACACCCGCACCTGCAACGCCATCCCCGACCCGAAGGACCATCTCCCAATTCCTTATCCCGACGGTCAACCAGGAGAAGACTATGAAGAACCAGACGCGCACCCAGGGCTTCACCCTCATCGAGCTGCTCATCGTGATCGCCATCATCGGCATCCTGGCGGCGGTGCTGATCCCCAACCTGCTCAGCTCCCGCAACCGCGCCAACGACAGCGCCGTCCAGAGCTTCGTCCGCAACACCGTGACCGCCGTCGAGGCCAACCGTAACACCGTGACCCAGGCGCTGCCCACCGAGACGAACTGCGCCACCCTCCAGGGCGTGACGGCTCCCAACGGCCTGACGAGCTGCGCCATCTCCTACACCCCGGCCAGCGACACCTACACCATCAGGGCTGTCAGCAAGACCGGCAAGATCTTCAACTACAACGGCAAGGAAGTCGTCGAAGGCAGCTAAGACTGAGCATGACGCGCCAACCCTCACCTGACCAGGTGGGGGTTGTTTTTCTATGGTGTCAAAACTATGAAACCGAGACGATCACAACGGAAGGATCGCGGCTTCACCCTGGTTGAACTTCTGACCACGATAGCTATTCTCAGCCTGCTCGCCAGTGCCCTGATTCCCAATCTCCTGTCCGCTCGCCGTCATTCCAACGATGGAGCGGCTATCGCCTACCTGCGGCACTGTGTCACATCGCTAGAATCTGCTCGCAATTCGGTGACTCAGCAACTTCCCGAGGCAAGAAGCTGTGAGGACCCGTCGCTGGGCGATGCACGCCTTCCACGCCCCAGTTCCATCATCAGTACTATCATCAACGTCAATCCGGACAGAGATGATTACACAGTTACAGTCAACAGCGTGACTGAAAAGGTCTTTTACCATAACGGGAGAACAGTTGTTGCTGGGAATTGAGGTTGGCGAGGATGACCCAGACGCACACCCAGGGAGCGACAAGCTCCACGAATAGGGCACCCGAACTCCTGCTGCTGGCACTCTGGACCCTTCCCCTGCTACTCAACCCCGTCCTCGCCATGTCCTTCGACGAGGTTTACCTCGCCCCGAAGGTGTTCTGGATTTACGCCGTCATCCTGCCCTCGGCGCTGCTCGTTCTCTGGCGTCACCGGAACGCGCTTCGTGAAGCCCGGGGTCTGCTCGTTCTCCTGGGAGTCTGGGGCGCCTGGCTTACCCTGTCCACGCTCCTGAACCGGGCGGGCTGGGCGGGCTGGTGGGGCACTCCCGACCGGGCGGACGGCGTGCTCATGCATCTGGTCTACGGCGTGTTGTTGCTGGCGGGCTTCGTCTGGACACGCTCGGAGACGCAGGCATCCCTTCTTTTCGGGCGGGTGGTCCTGCTCGGCGGCTCTCTTCTCGCCCTGACCAACGTCTTGCAACAGGTGGGGTGGCTGGGCGTGCCGGGGGACGGGGCTATTGCAGGGGTCATCGCAACGCCCTACGGCGGGACGATGGGCCACCGGGGATATATGGGAGGCATCCTCGCGCTGCTGCTGCCCGTGGGAGTGGCCGCACTCGGCCAGCGTCCCCGGTGGGCCCTGGGGTGGCTGGCCGTGGTCCTGATCTCCTGGGCGTGGGTGGGCTCGTTCACACGTGGGGCCTGGCTGGCGGGGGCCCTGGGGCTGGTGTGGCTTCTCGTCTGGGCCCGCCCCCGGCCCTCGCTCCGGGCCTGGGGAGCGGTCTTGCTCGGGGCGGTCCTGTGTGTCGCCACGGTGGCCGTGCGGGGGGAGGGGCGAGCCTTCAGTCTCTTCGGCGACCCGTCCGATCAGGCCCTCGCCGACAGCAGCGGGCGGGGTGTGCTGTGGCGATCCGCCCTCCTGGGCATTCCCCGGCAGCCCCTTTTCGGCTGGGGCACGCCGGCCCTGTGGCAGGCCATGAACGAGCGACCGGCGAAAGAACTCCTGGCCGACTTCGGTCACCACGACCTGACCGAAATCAGGCGCCTGAACCCCACCCCCACCGAGTCTCCCCGCTTCATGGTCACCCACGCGAGCGGCAGGCGTGAGGCCGCCGTCGTCGCCATCGGCAAGGTCCACAACGAATATATGGACTATGCCTTGACCTACGGCCTCCCCGCCGCACTTCTGTTCGCGGCCCTGCTGACGGTGGGTCTCTGGTCGGGGCGAACCCTGCTGCCGGGTGTTTCCGCCGCGCTCCTCGCCTACGCCGCCTACCTGATGACCTGGCCCGAGATCATCCGCTTCGCGCCCATCGCCTGGTTCATGCTGGGCATGGCATGGGCATCGTACAGGAGTCGGCAACACGGCGCCCAGGCCTGATCATCGCCGCTGCCCCTCCGGTCACCCCCAACCGCTCGTCCCCGTCCACCCGCTCCGGCACGACCGCCTTGAGCCGTGTCGAGGAAGGGCTGTGACCACGCGCAGGCCGCCGCCTCGCAAGGAAAAGACCACGGACAGGCCCCTCCTCTCCCCCGTTTTGCCGACGACGGCGCCGCGCTGCTCTCCGCCTGGGTCCCGGTCGGCAGGGGCGGGGGCGGTCATCCCGACCTCCCGTCACCCCCTACACTCTCCGCATGACCACCTTTGCCCTCAAGGAATGGGACACCCAGTGTCAGGCGCTCACCTCCGGTCAGTCGGCCCTGCTGATTCGCAAGGGCGGCATCATGGAGACGCACGAGGGCTTCGAGGTCGAGCACCGTTCCTTTCTCCTCTACCCCACCTTCTTGCACCAGAACCCCGCCGAGTTGCGCCCCGAGTTCACGGGTCTGCTGCGGGACGATCCCGAGCCAGGCAGGATCGTGCTGCCGGCCCTGGCCGAGGTGGTGGCCGTCCACAAGGTGGAATCGCTGGAGCAAGCCCTCGCCCTGGAGCCCTGGCAGGCGCTCACGGCGGGAGCCATCGAGCGGCGCTTTCACTACCGCAACCGGCCCTGGGTCCACGCGCTGCTGCTGCGGGTTCGCCCGCTCGCGGCGCCGCGGCGGCTTCCGGAGACCCCCGAGATGCTGGGCTGCGTGAGCTGGGTGCCGCTGGGCGACGTCACCTTCGAGGCGGGCCCCCCCGTACTGAACGAGACGGTGCTGGAGGAGCGGCAGGCGGCCTTGAAGGAGCGACTCACCGTGGGGGCCCGGGGCTGAGCGGCCAGGAGGGAGACCCGTCACGGCGCGGGCTCCTCCTCTCCAGAGCGAAAAAAGGGAAGGGCCCGTGAGCCCTCCCCTCCCTCCTGCCTTTCGGCTTACCGCGCGGCGATGGCGTCGAGGTCGTAATTGTTGAGCAGGGTGGTCTGGACGCTGCCGCTCGCGCTGGTGTAGAGGTTCCAGCCGCGGCGGGTGCCGTTGAAGAACTGATTGTCGCGCTGGGCGTACACGACGAGCTTGCCGTTGTCGCGGCTGAGCACGGTGTCTCCGGTGTTGAAGCGGTTGTCGTTGTTGGCGTCGCGGAAGACGATCACGCGGTAGGTGCCGTAGGGCAGGTTGGTGGGCAGGTCGAGCGCGAAGCCGCCCGTCAGGAACTTGTCGATCACCTGCGACTGGGTGCCGTCGGCGGTGTACTGGCCGTTGTTAAACCCCACGAGCGCGAGGCCGAGGTTCTGGTTGGCGCTGAAGCCGCGCAGTTGTCCGGTCACGTCCTTGCGGACCGGGTTCCCCGCGAGGGTGCAGGAGCTGAGGGCGACGGTACCGAGGACAGCGACAGCAAGCATGTTCTTCATGGCGAAAACCTCCTGGGATGTCGAAACCGAACGCCCCTACCGTAGCGGCCCGATTGAGGGAAGGGCTACAGGCGAACCCTTCCCGCTGGGCTCACGGCCTGTTCATGCTGGCGGCAAAAGGCCCGTGATACCTGACGCGGCGTTGAAAAGATGGGGGCGGTAGAGTACACCCCATGCAGAGTCAGCCGCCCTTCACCGCGCTCGCCGCCGTGTACGACGCGATCATGGCAGACGTGGAGTACGACCACTGGGCCGACTTCGTGCTGACGTACGCGCGCGACGGGGGACTGGAGGTCGGGACAGCCCTCGACCTCGCCTGCGGCACGGGGGGGTTTACCCGCGAACTCGGGGCGGCGGGCCTGCGGGTCCACGGCCTGGACGGCAGCGCCGAGATGCTGCGCGTGGCCCGCGAGCGGCTGGGGCCGGGGGTCCCGCTCTCCGTCGGCGACCTGCGCACGTTCGACCTGGGAGCGACTTTCGATCTCGTGACCTGCGTCTTCGACAGCCTGAATAACCTGCTGACGCCCGACGACCTGGGCGCGGCCCTCCGGCGGGCGCGGGCCCACCTGCGTCCGGGTGGCCTCCTCGCCTGTGACCTGAACACCCGGCTGGGCGTGCGGGAGCTGTGGGAGGGAGGCGCCGTCGAGGGCCTGGCCCGGACACCGGACGGGCGGGAGGTCCACTACCACTGGTCGCACCACCACGACGCGGAGGCGGACCTCGGCGTGGTGCAGGCCTTTTGCCGGGTGCAAGGCGCCGGGGGCGCCTGGGAGGAATTCATGGAGGTCCACCGCGAGCGCGGGTACGATCCCGCCGACCTCGAACCCCTGCTGCGGGAGGCGAATTTTGCGCGCCGGGAGATCGTGGAGTACCCGGACTACGCGCCGCCGTCGCCCGACACGCCGCGCGTCTGGGTTCTCGCGTGGGCGGGGGAGGCATGAGCCGTCCAGTTCCGGTGCTGGGAGCGGGCGGCTGGGGGACGGCGCTGGCGGTCGCGGTGACGCGGGCGGACCGGGAAGCCGTCCTGTGGGCCCGCCGCCCCGACTTCGCCTCCCGCCTCGCCGAGGTGCGCGAGAACCGCGAGTACCTGCCCGGTGTCGCGCTGCCGAACGGGGTGACGGTGACCTCGGACCTGGAGGCCGTCGTGTCGGGTGCCGACTTCGCCCTCGTCGTCGTCCCCAGCGTGGGTGTTCCCGATCTCCTGTCGGGCCTGCCGCGTGAACTCGGGGTGGTCTTGTGCGCCAAGGGCCTCGCGCCGGACGGGGGGCGGCTGACCGACCTCGCGCGGGAGCTGGGCTTCACCCGCGTCGCCGTTCTCAGTGGCCCCAACCACGCCGAGGAGGTGGGGCGCGGTCTGCCCGCCGCGACGGTGGTGGCGAGCGCCGACCCCTCCCTCGCCGGGGCCGTGCAGGCGGCCCTCGTCTCCCCCGCCCTGCGGGTGTACACGAGCACGGACGAGCTGGGGGTGGAACTCGGCGGGGTGCTGAAAAACGTCATCGCCCTCGCCGCCGGGATGGGGGACGGGCTGCGGCTGGGGGACAACGCGAAGGCCACCCTGATCACCCGGGGCCTGCGCGAGATGGGGCGCTACCTTCAGGCCCTCGGCGCCCACGAGGACACCGTGTACGGCCTGAGCGGGCTGGGTGACCTCGTGGCGACCGCGACGAGCCGCCACAGCCGCAACCGCGCCGCCGGGGAGGCCATCGCCCGCGGCGAGAGCCCGGCCCAGGGCGGCAAGGTGGTCGAGGGCCTGCGCACGGCGGGTCTCCTCGACGCCTGGGCCACCGCCCACGGCCACGACCTCCCCATCGTCCGCGCGGTGGCGAAGGTGACGGGCGGGGAGTGGACGCCCGCGAGGGGGCTCGCGCACCTGATGGAGCGGGACGCCAAGCCGGAACTGGAGGGGTAGGGTGGGCTGGGCAAGCCCGACCCTCACCTGACCTCTCCCCGGTATAAGAGTGTGAGTATGGAAACGTTTGAAGCCAGGGCCCTGCAACTCGCCTACCAGATGACCGAGCCCAACACCTACGAGGGCAAGGTGGGGCAGGGGTACGTGGAGGCCCGCGCCGCCGACATCCGCCGCACCTACAACATCCTGTGCGGTCTCGACCCCGACCACCAGCCCGCTGTCGCCGCCGTCCCCGCCCGCAAGGCACCGCCCAGACGCAAGACGCCGGACCTCGCGGACTCCACCGAGTTGTAAGTCCCGGAAACGCTATGGGGCAGCGTGAACTCCTGCTGGCCGCCGAGGCGTTCGCCCTGCCCTTTTACACCGAGCCCCACCGCGCCTATCACAACGCGGACCACGTGCGGGCCATGCTGGACGCCCTGGCCTCGCGCGGCCTCCTGACCCCCGTGCTCAGCCTTGCCGCCTGGGGTCACGACCTCGTGTACGACCCACGGGCGGAGGGCAACGAGGAACGGAGCGCGGAAGTGTTCGGCGGCTGGCTGCGGGAGCAGGGCGCCCCTCCTGAGTTGGAGGCGGACGTTCGGACGCTGATCCTCGCCACCCGACATGTGGCACCTCCGACCACGCGAAACGAGGCGCTGCTGGTCGATGCAGACCTGAGCATCCTGGGCGCGGATTCCCAGACCTTCGCCGCCTACGACGCCGCGATTCGCCAGGAGTACAGTTTCGTTCCCGAGGAGGCATACCGGTCCGGGCGAGCGCGGGTCCTCCGGAGCTTCCTCGACCGCGAGCGCATCTTCTCCACGTCCGAGTTCGCCGGGTTGGAGCTTCAAGCCCGAACGAATCTCACGGCGACGCTCGAACACCTGCAAGAGAAAAACCGCCCCACTTGAGGGCGGCTTCTCGCGTCTGCTCGGCGCTCAGTCGGCGGCGGTGCCGTGCTGACCGGCCTGGACGTTCTTCTCTTCCTTGTCGCGCTCCAGCTTCGCCTTGATCTTCTTGAGGCGGAAGCTCTCCTCGCGCTCGCGCTGGTCGAGCACGCCGCGGATAAAACGGATGTCGTCCTGGATGCCGGGAATCACGACCTGCTCCAGCGCGTTCACGCGGCGGCTGGTCTTCTTGATCTCCTCGCCGATCCGGCGCAGCTTCGTCTCGGTCGCGGCGACCTTGACGATGGCCTCCATCACCCCGCCGAAGTCGGTCGCGGCCTGGATGGTCCGGGCGCCGACGTTGATCGGGCTGAAGTTCACCTGCGTGTTGCGCTCGGGCACGTTGATGCGGGGCACCTTCACGCCGTAGATGCTCTCGATCTGCATGTCCACGGCGTAGTCCCCGCTCCCCGCGAGGCTCAGGCTCTCCACCGCCTCCGGGCTGTCCCACGCCTTCGCGCCGAACAGGCTGGTATACGCCCCCTTGCTCACGCCCCCGAGCTGCTCCCGTGCGGCGAGCGCGTCCTTCACCAGCGCGAAGAACTCGCCGATCAGGGCGTCCCGCTTGCGCTTGAGGAGGTCGGCGCCGCCCGTCGCGGTCTTGAGGCTGGCCTTGCTCGCCAGGAGGGCCGAGCGGGTGGGGCTGATCTGTCCTGCCATGATTCCACCTCCTTCATCGGTGGGGTATTAGGGATGAGGGGTTAGGAATTAGGAACATCCCGTCCTAACCCCTAAATCCTAACTCCTAAATCCGGTTCCCCCGCCACATCTCGTCCACCTTCGTCCCGTAGAACTTGTCGATGGAGTCGCGCGAGAGGCGGGTGAGCTGGCTCTGGGGCAGCTTGGAGAGGATCGCCCAGGCCACCGTCAGCGAGTCGTCGATGGAGCGGTCCTGGTCGCCCTGGCCGATGAAGTAATTCTCGAAGTCGTCGGCGAAGCGCAGGTACAGCTTGTCGGTCTCGGTCAGCGCGTCCTCACCCGTGATCGCCACGAGCTTGCGCAGGTCGAGGCCGTTCGCGTAGGCGGCGAAGAGCTGGTCGGAGACGTTCTTGTGGTCCGCCCGCGTCTTGCCCTTGCCGATGCCGTTGCCCTGGAGACGGCTGAGGCTCGGCAGCGGGTTGATCGGCGGGAACACGCCCTTGGCGTTCAGGCCACGGTCCACCACGATCTGCCCCTCGGTGATGTACCCGGTCAGGTCGGGGATGGGGTGGGTGATGTCGTCGTCGGGCATCGAGAGGATCGGAATCTGGGTGACCGACCCGGGCTTGCCCTGCACCACGCCCGCGCGCTCGTAGAGGGACGCCAGGTCGGTGTACATGTAGCCGGGGAAGCCGCGCCGACCGGGAATCTCCTCACGCGCGCCGCCGATCTCGCGCAGCGCCTCGCAGTAGTTCGTCAGGTCGGTCAGGATCACGAGGACGTGATAGCCCTGCTCGAACGCCAGGTATTCGGCGGTCGTCAGCGCCATGCGGGGGGTGAGCAGACGCTCGACGGCGGGGTCGTCCGCGCGGTTGAGGAAGAGGACCGAGCGGGCCAGCGCCCCGGTGCGCTCGAACTCCTGCGTGAAGAACGAGACCTCACGCTGGGTCAGGCCCATCGCCGCGAACACCACCGCGAAGTCGCCCTCGTGGCCGGGCACCTTAGCCTGGCGGGCGATCTGCGCCGCGAGTTCGTTGTGGGGCAGACCCGAGCCCGAGAAGATCGGGAGCTTCTGCCCGCGAATCAGCGACGTGTTCACGTCGATGGTCGAGATGCCCGTCTGGATGAACTCCTCGGGCTTGGCGCGGGCCGCCGGGTTCATGGGCTGCCCGTTGATCGAGAGGCGCTGCTCGGCGACCACGGCGGGCAGCCCGTCGATGGGGCGGCCCAGGCCGTCGAAGCGGCGACCGATCATCTCCCTGGACACGCCCAGGCGGGCCACGTCCTCCACCAGGCTCACGGAGGCGGTGGCGAGATCCAATCCGCGCGTCTCCTCGAACACCTGGATGACGGCGTTCTCGTCGGAGACCGAGATGACCTGCCCGCCGCGCGTGCGGCCCGAGCCGTCCTTGATGTCCACGATGGCGCCGTACGCGAGGTCGGAGGCCGCGTTCACGAAGAGCAGCGGGCCCGAGATGTACGCGACGTCGTTGTATTCCTTCTTCAGGAGGGTGGTCACGCTCTCACTCCTTGGGCGGTGCGCTTGAAGGTCCGGTCGAGTTCGTCCATCACGCCCTCGCCGTAGGCGACGAACTCCCCCTCGGGCACGTAGCGGGCGCGCGACAGCTTCTCGATCACCGGGTTCTGGATGATCTCGTCGATGGTGGCACCGTTCCGCAGCGCGGCTTCCGCCTCGTCGTAGAACTTCAGCATCATCTTCATCAGGCCGTAGTTCTTGGGCATGGAGGCCGAGGCGTCCACCGGGTCGAAGCCGTTCTGCTGGAGGAAGTCCTGCCGCAGCATCCGCCCCGCCTCGATCACCAGCCGCTCCTGGTCCTGAAGCGCGTCGGGGCCGACGAGCTGCACGACCTCCTGAAGGCTGGCCTCCTGCTGGAGGATGTTGCTGATGCGCTGGCGCAATTCGGGGAAGTCCCGGCCCACGTTCTCGCGGTACCACGAGTCGAGGATGGGCGTGAACAGCGAGTACGAGCCGTTCCAGTTGATCGCCGGGAAGTGACGGCGACGGGCCAGGCCCGCGTCCAGACGCCAGAAGGCGCCGGTGATGCGCAGGGTCGCCTGGGTCACGGGCTCGGACATGTCGCCGCCCGCGGGAGAAACCGCGCCGATCACGGACACCGCGCCGTCCTCCCCCGCGAGGGTCTTCACGGCGCCGGAGCGCTCGTAGAAGGCGGCCAGCTTGGCGCCCAGGTAGGGCGGGTAGCCTTCTTCGGCGGGCATCTCCTCCAGGCGGGAGGAAATCTCGCGCAGCGCCTCGGCCCAGCGGGAGGTCGAGTCGGCCATCAGGGACACGCTGTAACCCTGGTCGCGGAAGTACTCGGCGAGGGTGATGCCCGTGTACACCGACGCCTCACGCGCGGCCACCGGCATGTTCGAGGTGTTGGCGATCAGGATGGTGCGCTGCATCAGCGGGTTGCCGGTCTTGGGGTCTTCCAGTTCCGGGAACTCGACCAGCACGTCGGTCATCTCGTTGCCGCGCTCGCCGCAGCCCACGTACACCACGATGTCGGCGTTGCCGTACTTGGCGACCGACTGCTGGGTGACCGTCTTGCCCGAGCCGAAGGGCCCCGGGATCGCCGCCGCCCCACCCATCACCAGAGGGAACAGCACGTCGAGAATCCGCATCCCCGTGAGGAACGGCAGGCTGGGGTCGAGCTTGCGGGCGACCGGGCGCGGCGCGCGGACGGGCCAGTAGTGCGCCATCCGCAAC
Source organism: Deinococcus aestuarii (assembly GCF_018863415.1). NCBI lineage: Bacteria > Thermotogati > Deinococcota > Deinococci > Deinococcales > Deinococcaceae > Deinococcus > Deinococcus aestuarii. Next base: position 72,217 of record NZ_JAHKSN010000004.1, read on the forward strand.
TTCGTGCCGTCCTCTAGCTCGGCGATGGTGTCGTCGATGGTGTACTCCCCGGCAGGCACGACCATCCGCAGACGGCCCTGGACCTCCGGCGGCACGAGAATCTTGTGCGTGAAGGAGAACTCCGGCACCGTGCCCAGGATCGAGCTGCCGCTCACCGTGTCGCCCACCTGCACGCTCGGCGTGAAGCTCCACTTCTTCGTCCGGTCGAGGCTGGAGACCTCGATGCCGCGCGCGATGAAGTCGCCCGACGCCTCCCGGATCTTGTCGAGGGGGCGCTGGATGCCGTCGTAGATGCCGTTGAGCATCCCCGGCCCGAGCTCCACGGACAGCGGGAGGTTGGTGGTCACGACGGGCTCGCCCACGGTGAGGCCCGAGGTGTCCTCGTACACCTGCACGAAGGCGGTGTCGCCGTCGAGGCGGATGATCTCGCCCACGAGGCGTTCCTTGCCCACGCGCACGATGTCGTACATCTTCGCGCCGTACATGCCGTCGGCGATCACGGCGGGTCCGGCGATGTTCTGCACGACGCCCTGCTTGTTCTGCGTCATCTGCTCTCCTTGAAAGAGGTCGAGAGGTCTACCTGTCTGACGGTCGAACAGTCTAGGAGATGCCCAGGACGGCATTTGTGCCTTGAGACAGTTGGACGGCCAGACCGTTAGACCCTTGAAGCTCAAAGCTTGATGTCAAACCCGATGGTGTCCCGCACGAGCTTGCCCATGTACGCCTTCGCGTCCACCGTCTCGGTCGAGAAGGCGTCTCTCAGGCTGGGAATGGGCAACAGGATGGGAAGGTCACGCCCGCGCATCACCCGGGCGGTGGCGGTCGCCGGGTCGGGGATCAGCCCGGTATCGACCGCGACGAGGCCGTAGCGCCCCTCCACGATCACCCGTTCGAGTTCGCGCACGGCGTTTTCGGGGGTCGCCTCGACGACCTCCGCGCCCGCGAGGCGGTAGCCCGTGGCGGTCTCGGCGTCGGCGAGGACGGCGACCCGCTGGGTCTGGCTGCCTGCTCCGGCTTTGGCGGTCATGCCTGCACCTCCCGGCGAATCTGGTCGGTGGCGAGGTTGTAGAACTTCCCACGCCCGATCAGCCGCAGCTTGGCGATCTCGATCTCCTTGCGGCGCAGGAAGTCGAGGATCACGCCCACGCCCTCGGGATCGCTCATCGACGTGTTGCGCGCGGCGGTGTCGAGCGCCGCGCGGGCCGCGACCTCGGCGTCCTCCAGGGTGGAAGCCTCCAGGATGGCCGCCGCGTCGGGAAGCCCGCCCGCGTCCCCGCCCGCGAGCCGGGTGTAGCCGCCCGCGTCGAGGTGCCCGCCCGGCACGAAGAGGTTGGGGTCGAGCGCCTGACCGCGCGTGCTCCGGGCGATCAGCGCGTTGCGCACGTCGATCTCCCGGCCCAAGTAACGGCGCAGGCTGGTGTTCCGCGACACCGCGAGGGCGTGGCGGTAGTACCCCTGGTCGAGCGCCACTTCGAGGTCGAGCAGGCGGTTACTCGCCCCGTAGGCGGCGGCCCCGTCGCGCATCGCCCGGGCGAGCGGGTGCCCGCTGACGGCGATGGCGGTCGCGGCGCTCGCCAGGTCGGTGCTCCCCGCGGCGGTCTGGAGGGCGGCGGGCTTGATGGTGCCGCCCGGGATCAGGCTCTCCAGGATCGCGTCGGCGCCCCGCCCGTTGACGATGCCGCGCGCGACCGTCTTGAGATTCACGAGGTCCCAGCGCATCAGCAGCACTTCGATCTCCCGCCGCGCCTGCCCGTCCGCGAAGTTCAGGACCTTGCGGGAGGTGGCGAAGAGGTTTTGCGAGAGGGCCCGGTCGAGTTCGGGCAGGCCCGCGCCCTCGGCGGTCGTCTCGCGCAGTTGGGGCGCGAGTTCGGTCTCGGTGAGCACGCGCAGGAACTCCTGGTAGCTGCCCGAGGCGAGCGCCGAGTCAAGGGCGCGCCCGTCGAGCAGTTTGGTCCGCATCACGCGGACGCGCGTGTTGATGTAAGCGTAGTCGTCGGGCATGGACGTTCCTATTCCCCGGCGAGCAGGCGGCTGATCTGCGGGGCGAGGTCGCCCTTCACCCGGTCGAGGCGGCCCCCCAGCGTGTTCGTGATCCCGCTCTTACCGCCGCGCGCCACGACCCGCACGCCGCCGTTGATGGCCGGGTTCTCCCGCACGGGCAGGTCGGTCACGAGTTCGCGCGCGAGCGCGGCCTCGGCGGGATTCACCTCGACGGCCTCCGCGTCGGGGATGGCCTGGCGGGCTTCCGTGATCAGGCGGCCCAGAATCTCGCGGTACTCGGGGGCCTGCGTGATGCCCTGGAGGTACTGCTCGACCATCCCGTACACCTGGCCCAGGCCCTGTTCGCCCGCGTTCAGGCGCGAGGCGCTGAGTTCGAGGTCGGCGGCGGAGCGGGCGCGCACGAGGCCCGACTGGCGCTGCGTCTCCAGGGCGCGGGTGCGGCTGTCGAGCAGGCTCTGGGCACTCTCCCGGGCGTCCGCAAGGATGCGGGCGGCGCGGTCACGGGCCTCGGCGCGGATGCGCTCGATCTCCGACTGCGCTTCGTTCTCGAGGAGCTTGTCGAGCGCCATCTCAGTTGAGGATGAACAGCGCGAGGAAGCCGAAGATCACGAGCGTTTCGGGAATCAGGAAGTACAGCAGCAGGCTGCCCGCCTTGCTGGCGTCCTCGGCCACCGCGCCCACCAGGCTGGAGCCGATGCGCGCCTGCGCCACACCCGTGCCGAGCGCGCCGAGGCCGAGCGCCAGACCCGCGCCCAGGGCGCGCAGCCCACGGTAGAGCTCGTCGGTCGAGGCGCTGGCGCCGCCCGTCTCCTGGGCGAACCCGCTCGTGGCGAGGGCGAGGACGAGGGACGCGAGGACGATCTTGTTGTATTTGGTCATGGTTTGGCTCCCGAAACTGAAGTTATTTGGCCTGCCCGCTCGCGGGGCTGAGGCGGCGAAGGGGGTTGTAGGCCGGGCTGGTCTCCGCGTTGAAGCCGGTCGGGTTGAGAAACTCGACCATGTGCAGACGCAGCGGCTGGATGATGTGACCGATGAGGGTCAGCGCCAGCACGAAGAAGTGCAGCACCGCCCCCAGGACGATTCCGAGGATCAGCCCCAGGAAGCCGATGCGCTCGAAAAGGCTCCAGCCCACGTCGGTGCACAGCCGCGCCAGAATCGCCGAGACGAGCCCGACGGCGAAGATACGGGCGTAGCTCACGACCGCGCCGCCCTGCGAGAGCAGCTCGATGGGCAGCAGCGGGTAGTGCCGCAGCACCCGCAGGTAGCCGACGATAAACAGGGCGAAGCCCAGGTACATCAGCCACACCAGGGGGTTGGCGAAGTTCGTGAACTGGCCGAAGTCCTGCCCGGCGCGGGTGGCGAAGGCCAGGCAGATCAGCGCGCCCACCCCGCCGAACAGGGCGATGCCCTCCCAGGTGTGGGTCGTGTCGCGGTGCTTGAGGCCCTGCTGGATGCGGATGCCCCAGCCCCACAGCACCTGAAGGACGCCGAAGAGCAGCGCGAACACCAGCGCCACGTTCGAGAAGTAGCTCGTCTCCAGTCGCGGAAAGAGGATCGGGATGAGGCCGGAGTGCGACCCCTCCTCCGGGTAGCGGATGCCCGTCCAGCCCCACAGGTTATTGAGCAACTCGGGGTTGATGTAGAAGAAGTGGAGGTGTTCGAGCAGCGTGCCGAAGAACTCGCCCGTCAGGAAGCCCCACACGATGGACCAAGCCGCCATCACGTTGGTGACGAAGCCCAGGTTCCGCAGGGTCGCGGGCGGCACGTAGGCCCCGAAAAAGCTCAGGTCCCAGCCCTCGTTCCGGCGGGCCTTGCCCAGCAGCCACAGCCCGAACAGGAGGAAGAGCAGCCCGTACCCGATGTCGGCGATGATGATGCCGAAAAACAGCGGGAAGAACACGGCGATCACCCAGGTGGGATCGAAGGTCCCGTACTTCGGCAGGCTCATCAGCCCCATCACGACCTGGAAGGGCCGGACGTAGGAGTTGTTCTTGAGCTGCACGGGCACGCCAGCGTCGTGGTGCTCGTCCACCGGGTGCAGCTCGAAGCTCACCGCGTCGCCGAAGGTGCCGAGCGCCGCCGTCAGCGCGGGCACCCGGTCGGCGGGCACGTAGCCCTGCATGGCGAGGCTGTACTTGCCCCGGGCGGACACGGCGCGCACGTCGTGGATCGCCACCCGGTCTTTCAGCGCGTCGCGCACGGCGAACAGGACCGGGCCGTGCGCCCCCGCGAGGCGGTCGCGGTCCTCGTTCAATCGGCGCTGCCGCTCGGCCCCGCCCTCCCGGATGCGCTCCAGCTCGGCGGCGGCCTCACTGAGGGGCATCCCGTCGAAGCGGCCCGGCAGCCTCAGTTCGCCGAGACGGACCCGGCCCAGGGCGCCCCGGGCGGCGTCGCGGTCGGCGCGCAGGGTGGCGATCAAGCCGACGCGGTTTTGCCCCACCGTCTCCGTCGCCAACGCGTAGCGGTCGGGGAGCGCCGTTCTGAGCGCCGCGTCGAGTTCGCCGAGGTTGTCGCTGGGCTGGAGGAGGAAGGGCACGAGGCTGAGGCGGCGGCTGCGGTCGAGTCCCCCGGCCAGCCTGGACAGGGCCCGCACCGCGTCCCCGTAGGACGCCTCCGCGTCGAGGTCCGCCTGGAGGTCCTGGCGGCTGCGGGCGAGGGCCGAGACCGGGCCCGCCGCGCCCTCGACCACGCTCTCCCACTCGCTTTGGGAAGGCAGGGGCGCGGGGGCGGGGCGGTAGGCGCCGAGTTCGGCGAGGGTGCTCTCCGCGCGGGCGAGGAGGCGCTCGTCCTCGCGGCGGCTCTGGGCGTCCTGCCCGGCGAGGGTGCCGGTGTTCAGGGGTCCGCCCGTGATGGGCTTGAGGTGGAGGACCCCGGCGTCTTGCAGCGCCGTGATGACCGCCTCGCTGCCCCGCTTGCGGGTGGCGATCACGACCTGCTGCATGGGGTTGATCACGGCAGCACCGCCCTCAGAATCTGCTCGGCGGCCTGCTGCACCCGTGCCGACGACCGCTCGCGGGTGGCCTGGGCTTCCCGCTCGGCCTGCACGCGGGCTTCCTCGCGGATGCGCGCAGTCTCGGTTCCAAGCTGGGCTTCGCTCTCGGCCTGCATCGCCTGCGCGCGCGTCTGCGCGTCACGGAGGATGCGGGCCGCCTCGGCCTCGGCGGCTTCCACCTCCCGCCTCGCTTCCTCGCGGGCCGCCTCGATCTGCGCGTCCAGCGCCGCCTCTCGGCTCGCCAGCTCACTCAAGACTCGACTGGAGACGTCCAAATCCCTCCTCCTTTCTTCTTCACACCTTCCCTGCAACATCGTCCGTTCGTGACTCAGCCGCACCCCGCCCCGAACTCCCCGTCCGGAGACGGGGCACGTGGGGGATGCGATGGGCAGTGCGTTGGCCCGACCTTTGAAATGGCGTCAGACTCGTGAAGCATCCTAACACAGCCTCCTTTCCCGTCCCGGAGGGCCAAGCGTCCCGGGCGGGCCGGGACAGCGCGTCACCGCGCGGGCGACACCGCCCCGGGACAGAGGACGGCCCGCCCCCGGGGATGCGGTCGGGGACGGGCAGGACGTGGAGGTTCTGGTGTGTGGGGTGAGGCTCAGGTGGGGCTCAGTCGCCGCCCAGGAAGACGGGGGCGCCGAGGCCGGTCTCGTTTTCGGAGTAGCCCTGCTCGCTGTGGGCGCTGATATCGATCCCGGCGACCTCCTGGCTGGCGGGCACGCGCAGGGGGGTCAGCAGGCCGACGAGCCGGAGCAGGATCAGGGAGCCGAGCCCCGTAAAGACCACGCTGGCGAGCACGCCGAGGGCCTGGATCAGGAGCTGCTCGCCGACGGGCTTGCCTTGAGCGGTCGTCCAGGCGAGGGCCCCGGTCAGCAGGGCACCGACGATTCCGGCGACCCCGTGGCAGGCGAACACGTCGAGCGAGTCGTCGGCGCCCAGTCGCTGTTTGTACTGCACGGCCCAGAAGCTCGCGGTGGCTCCCAGCGCCCCCACGACGAGGGCGGCCCAGGGGCTCACGAAGGCGCAGGCGGGGGTGATGGCGACGAGGCCGACGACCAGCCCGGTGGCGGCGCCGACGGCGGTGGGTTTGCCGTTGCGGCGGCTTTCCCAGGCGAGCCAGGTCAGCAGGGCGGCGGCGGGGGCGATCAGGGTGGTGATGAAGGCGAGCCCGGCGGTCTGCCCGGCGCTCAGGGCACTCCCCGCGTTGAAGCCCATCCAGCCGAACCACAGCAGCCCGGCGCCCAGCAGGACGAAGGGGACGTTGTGCGGCACGTGCGCCGTGCGCGGGTAGCCGATGCGCGGCCCGAGCACGAACGCCGCGACCAGCGCCGAGACGCCCGCCGCGATGTGGATGACCGTGCCGCCCGCGAAGTCCAGAGCCCCGAGCCGGAAGAGCCAGCCGTCCGCGCTCCAGACCCAGTGGGCGAGCGGCGCGTAGATCAAGAGGCTCCAGAGTCCGCCGAAGAGGATGAAGGCCCCGAAGCGCATCCGCTCGACGACCGCGCCGCTGATCAGCGCGAGCGCGATGATGGCGAACATCGCCTGGAAGGCCGCGAAGACGGAGGTGGGGATGGTGCCGGTCAGGCCGTCTCGCAGTCCCTCCAGCCCCAGGTTGCCCAGGCCGCCGATCAAGGCGTTGCCGCCCTCCCCGAAGGCGAGGGTATACCCCGCGAGCATCCACAGGACGCCGACGAGGCCGATGGAGACGACGCTCATCATCATGGTGTTCAACACGCTCTGGGCGCGGGTCAGGCCGCCGTAGAAGAAGGCGAGGCCCGGGGTCATCAGGAGCACGAGGGCCGCCGAGACGAGCATCCAGGCGGTATCGCCGGAGTTCAGCGTGGGGGTCCCGGCCTGGGCGAGGGCCGCGCCGCCGAGGAGCACGAGCAGGGGGAGGGTCTTTCGCATGGGCACGACTCCTTAGACCGGGACGCCCGGCGCGAGCTTCTTCTCGGTGACGGGGGTCAGGGCGGCGTTGTCCTCTTCGCCAGTGCGGATGCGGACCACGCGCTCCAGGGGCTGCACGAAAATTTTGCCGTCGCCCACCTCGCCCGTGCGCGCGCCCTGGCAGATCGCGCGGATGGCGACCTCCACGAAGGGCTCGGACACCGCCATGCGGAACTCCACCTTCTCGCGGAATTCCACCATCACCCGCGTGCCCCGGTAGTGCTCCACGACCTCCTGCTCGCCGCCGTGTCCCGACACCCGGCTGAGGGTGATGCCGCTGATGCCCGCCTGGAAGAGGGCCTCCTTGACCTGCTGCACCCGCTCCGGGCGCACGACCGCCGTGATCAGCCGCATGGCGTCTCCTTTTTGCCGCTCAATTTGCAGTCTTCGCATCCCTGCATGGCCGCAGAGTAGGAGTTGGGGTGCAGGGTGTCAATTGAAGTTTGGACAGATGTCCAGATTTGATACGACGCTTTGCATCCCGGGTGGGGAGGAAGTGCCGCGGAGGGCGACGCGTCGGCGGAACGTCCAAACATTCGACCCCGCCGCGCGGCGAGGCGGGCGGGGTCTGAGGGGGCGGTGGAATCAACCCAGGTAGGCGACGAGCAGGGCGAGGCCCGCGCGCAGGTCGTCCTCGTGAACGGCCTCGACGACGGTGTGGATATAGCGGGTGGGCACGCTGAGGGTGATGCTGGGCACGCCCGCGCGCGAGAGCTGGATGGCGGCGCCGTCCGTGCCCCCCAGCGGCAGCACTTCGAGCTGGTGGGGGATGCCCTCGCGCCCCGCGAGGTCCGCGAACTCGTCCACCAGGCGCCGGGTCGAGATCATGGAGGAGTCGAAGACCTTGATGCCGATGCCCTCGCCCAGCCGGGTCACGGCTTCTTCCGTGGGCACGCCGGGGGTGTCCACCGCCAGCGTCACGTCCAGGCCGATGCCCAGCGTCGGTTCCGCCCCGTAGGCGGCCACGCCCGCGCCGCGCAGCCCCACCTCTTCCTGCACGCTGAAGACGGCCACCACGTCGTGCCGGGGGCGGGTGCCCTGGAAGGAACGCAGCAGCTCCAGTTGCAGGAAGACGCAGGCGCGGTCGTCCATCGCCTTGCCCACCGTGAGCTTGCCCATCTGCCGGGCCGTCTGGTCGAGCGTCACCATGTCGCCGACGCGGACCTGGCGCCGCACCTCGTCCGCATCCAGCCCGAGGTCCACGAAGAACTCGGCGATCTCGGGCACCTTCTTGCGGTCCTCCGGCGAGGAGATGTGGATGGGTTTGCCGCCGGGCGTCAGAATCCCGGGCAGGGCGCCGCCGCGCGTCTGCACCGTCACGTTGCGGGCGAAGAGGTTGCGGTTGTCGAAGCCGCCGACCGGCTGCACCCGCAGAAAGCCGCGGTCGTCCACGAAGCGCACCAGGAAGCCGATCTCGTCCATGTGGGCGCTGAGCATCACCCGCTCGCGGCCCTCGGCGGCGTCCTCCCGCCCCCGGCGCAGGGCGATCACGTTGCCCAGCGGGTCCACCCGCACCTCGTCGGTCAGGCCCTCCAGCTCGCGCAATACGAAGTCGCGCACGGCGTCCTCGTACCCGGGCACGCCGTTCAGGTTCGAGAGCTGACGGAGGACGTCCAGCCGCAGTTCGGTTGTGGTCATGCGGGTCAGGATACGCCGGGCCCTACACGCTGCGTTCCGGTTCGGGGGACGGCTCCGGCTTCGGGCGCAGGTCGGTGCCGTTGAAGCGGCCCTGCGCCTCCACCAGCCCGTGCCCGGCCCAGGTTTCCACCGCGTCCGCCCCCAGCCGCACGAGTTGGGCGAGGGTGCCCGCCTCCTCCTCGCGCCACCGGCTCAGCACCCAGTCCGCCGGGTCCCACCCCGCCGGGGGGCGCGAGATGCCGACCTTCAGGCGCGGGAAGGCGTCGGTGCCCAGGACCCGGATGATGTCGCGCACCCCGTTCTGCCCGCCGTGCCGTCCGCCCAGCCGGAACTTCAGCAGGCCGAAGGGGCTATCCAAATCGTCCTGCACGACGAGCATCGCGTCCGGCTCCAGCCTGTAAAAGGAGACGAGCGGCCCCACCGCCTTGCCCGACGTGTTCATAAAGGTCTGCGGCTTGACGAGCAGGACGCGGGCGCCGGGGGCCGGACCGACGCGAACCTCGGCGACCTCGGCGTCTTTCTCCTTGCGCCATACCGCTCCCCAGCGGCGGGCCACCTCGTCCACGACGAGCCAGCCGACGTTGTGGCGGGTGCGGGCGTAGTTCGGCCCCGGATTGCCCAGGCCCACGACGAGGCGCACCTCAGGCCTCCAGGCTGCTGAGGGCCTCGCGCCAGCGGGCCTCGGTCTCGCGGACGCGGGCCTCCCCACGGGCGCGGGCGTACCCGGCGCGGAAGTCGGCGAAGCGGGTGTCGGCCTCGGCGAACAGGAGCCCAAGGGCCTGGCGCACGTCCTGCACGTTGCGCTCGGTGAGGGTGGTGTCCTTGGCGTCCAACACCTCGTCAAGGGTCGCCATCAGGCCGGAGAGGGGCCGCAGCCACTGGAAGGAGGGGTCGTTCATCACGAGCGAGTAGAGGGCGAAGGGGCCCTTCACCGGCCCATGCAGGAACTCGTACTCCCCCTTGGCGAAGTCGAGGAGCGCCGAGTGGAAGTGCCGCAAGCCCTGCGCCAGGGCGGTGAGCCGTGAGCGCACGCGAGTGTCCGAAGAAGGCCCTGAACCCGTCATGACGGCAGGGTAGCAAGGGCGGCGGGGTCCACCCTGTTTTGCTCTCGCACTTCCGGCCCGAAGAAGGCTACCAGCCCAGCGTTCCCGGCTCCCCCTTGAACGGCCCCACCACGTTGGGCGTGATCCACCCGCCGTAGAAGCCGCCCGGCTGCGGCGTCACGCGCTCGCCGTCCACCCGGCACTCGTCCACCCGCCCCGCGTAGACGGCCACGTACCCGGCCATCGGCGCGAAGGCGGGAGTGGGCCGCCCGTAACTCCACGCCGCGCCTTCCGCCGTCTTCCCTCCCGCCCGCAGAGTCCAGTATGTCGCCTCCCCCTTCCACTCGCAGACGCTGCCGCCGCCCGCCGGGGTCAGCACGCCGGGGAGGAAGGCCCCGGGCGGCAGGTAATAGGTCGGTGGGTGGCTCGTCTCCAGCACCCGGTAGCCATCGGTCGTGTCGGCAACCTTCACCCCGCCGAGCCAGAGTTCGAGCCGGGCGGGCGTGCGCTCCAGCCGGGGCGGGCGCGGGTAGTCCCAGACGCTTTCCTGGCCGGGACCGGGGGGAATGGGGTGGGGGCGCAGCATAGGGACAGTGTGGGGGGGGGAGGGGAGGCGTGCCGTCAGCGTTCCCATTCATAAAGATATTATGAATACTATGCGACCTTTTGTGAGAGCTATTTGGGGTAATGTTTTCTTACCGAATTGAATCTCAAAGTATTACAACCTCCGCCTTCAATCTAGGAGTGACGTATGCTCGTGAAATATCGATTTTATTCTGACGCCGATGCCCTCTTTGGAACAGTGTACATTTTTAAGGATGAGGATGAAGCTACGTTGTTTTTGAAAGCATTGGAATTCTGCTTACCCGGGATACATTCAGTAAGAAGTTACGTTTCTTGTGCAACACCCTTTTCTATAGAACATGCTCAAGAATGGCTACGATCTTCGCAAAGGGAGAGGATGGAGCTCAAAGATAGCGGAGACAACAGGCGCTACCCCATTGCTCCTCAGAAAAAGCAGCCCAAGAAAGAGGGTCGAGATAAAACACTACGAAGAGATGACTCCAGTTCTGGAGCTTGGTGTGGACAAGTTTTTATACATGACAGACTGCTCGGCGGGCGACCAATTCGTTTTATTAACGAGCAGCAATGCCAGTATCTATTGGAAGTTTTATTGATAGGTTTTGAACGGAGGTTCATCAAAATTCGTACTCTAGATGGTGCGACATGGGGTCAAGCAATCCCTTATAGTCCGAAAAAGTTGTGGGCTTGGCTTGATGAACAAACCTATTTTCCAGTCAGCGGGGGAGTGTTACTAGAATTATACAAGTTAGCTTCATTACAAGCAGCTTCACACGTCAAATCGGAGCAGGTTGCCTATCGTATATCGGTGGGAGGCAGATTGATCTGCAATATACCTTTGATATTTGAACGTCGTGAGACCTACGTCGCCACACTAGCTCTTATAAAAAAGTCTACTTCGTCACTAGTTTTATGCGAGCGTGTTGCGGTGAAGACTGGAAAAATTCTTACCCGTGAGATGCTTTACTGCGCCTTAAAAGCGATCCCTGACGTTGATTTCAAGTACATTGGAGAGCAATTAGGTATCCCGTCCGCATTACAACCGTCCTCCCCAAACAAAATTACACCACAGTTGAAAAACGAGGAATCAAAAACGCCCATACCAAGCTGTGTTGGTCCAGGGGCTCATCCTCGCCCTTGGGAGTGGGCTCGGGACGATGGCGTAACATGCTTCAATCCATTTGATTACAAGTAAATATAGATGGGAGACGTACAAAACTTTCTTAGCCCTTAAAAGATATGGTAGAAGGCTTGACGTGAAGAATTAGGCTGCTGCCTGCTCCTTCCTCCTCCGCCTCGTCCTCGGCGTCCTCAAGGTCTTCTCGCTCTCCAGCATCCGCTTCAGGGCGGCCCCGGTGCGGCCCGCCTTCGGTTTCGCAACCTCGCAGGTCCCGACCTCCTCACCAGGGGAGGAGCAACAGCAGGCGGTGGTACCCTACCTGCCCTGATCCTGACGCCGCCCCGGCCACGCCCCGGTGGACCACAGCGCCCACACCACCAGCAGCGGCTGGAAGAAGAGGCGGGTCAGCCGCGCCCCATCGGAGTTCAGCCCGAAGGCGTCGGTGCGCGTGAGGTACTGCGAGACGTTGCCGGGAAAGACGGCGACGAAAAAGGCGGCCACCACCCAGCCCACGGCCACCCGCTGGCGCGGCAGGGCGAGCAGGGACGTGCCCAGCACGATCTCCACGACGCCGGAGGCCAGCACCACGAAGTCAGGGTCCAGCGGCAGCCACGTCGGCACCTGGGCCCGAAACTCCTGCCGAAGGGTCGTCAGGTGCCCCACGCCCGCCAGGATCAGCCCCCCACCCAGCAGGAGGCGGGCCAGCGTGCGGGCCCAGGAGGTCGGGGGCCGGGCGCTTCTCAAGCCGCCTCCGCCTGCTCCTTCCTCCGCCGCCTCGTCCTCGGCGTCCTGAGGGTCTTCTCGCTCTCCAGCATCCGCTTCAGGGCGGCCTCGGCGCGGGTCAGGCCCTCCAGGTCGGGCTCGGTGCGGCCTGCCCGCGGCTCGTAGTCGTCGAGGACCTTGCCCTCCTGGTAACGGTCGAAGATGACGGGGCAGATGTAGCTGCCGCGCGTGACGGCGGGCGTGTTCCCCAGGTCCTCGGCGACGAACTTCACGCACTCCACCAGCGTCTTGCGGGCCTGGCGCTCGCTCTCCGGCGCTCCCGCCTCGGCCAGGAATTCGGCGGCGACGAGGGTGCCGCCCCAGGTGCGGAAGTCCTTGGCGGTGAAGGGGCCGACCACCTCGCGCAGATAGGCGTTGAGGTCGGGGGCCCTCACGCGCAGGCGGGTGCCGTCCTCCTCCACGCTCTGAAAGAGCCAGGGGCCGGGCAGTTCGAGGAGCCGCGCGATGTTGGCGGCCAGGGTGCGGTCGCGGATGACCCGGTGCTGGTGAACCCCGTGCTTGCCCCGGAAGGTGAAGGTCACGGTTCCGCCCTCCACCTTGACGTGGCGCTGGCGCAGGGTGGAGAGGCCGTAGGTCTTGTGCGCCCGCGCGTAGGCGTCGCTCCCCACCCGGAAGTGGGCGACGTGCAGCAGGCGGGTCATCAGCGCCAGCACTTTGCGCCGGGGCAGGCCGGAGAGGCGCAGGTCCGAGGCCGTCACCATCCGCAGGGTCGGCAGCGCGTCGGCGAAGCGCGTGAGCCGCTGCCACTTCTTGAGCGCCCCCGCCTGCATGAAATCGGGGTGGTAGCGGTACTGGAGCCGCCCAGCGGCGTCCCGCCCAAACGCCTGCAACTCGGCGTCGGGGTCAGGGGAGACGAACACGCCCTCGTAGGCGGGGGGCACGGCGAGGGCGGCGATGCGAAGGGTGCCCTCCTCGTCCGTGTACTCTTCCCCGTCGGGCCAGAAGTAGCGGAAGGCTTTGGGGTCGTTCCCCTCGCGGCGCAGGTACTCGTCTTGGAGGAGTTCGGTGCGGGAGGGCATTACTCGGCCTCCGCTTCAAGGCCGTGATAAAGAGTCACGTATCCTTCTGCCCAATGGTCATTGCCCAGCTCGTAAGCATCTATGAAGCCCTCCAGGCGATCCCGAAAGCCTGGCTGGAGGGAAAGTCTTCCCACGGCGGCTTCTGCTGAGGCGTGATCAGGGTAAACACCAATCATCTTGACGTCTTCACTACCATCTTCATGCTCGTTTACATGCTGCACGACGAAAACTTCCGTCATTCCTCCGCCTTCTCCGGGAGTTGCCAGTCAATCGGCGTTTCCCCCGCCTCCTCCAGCGCGGCGTTTACCTTGGAAAAGGGCTTGGTGCCCAGGAACTTCGCCACGCTCAGGGGGCTGGGGTGCGCCGACTCGATGATGACATGCTGCTTGCCCGTGATGAGCTTCGCCTTCTTGCGGGCGTAGGCACCCCACAGGACGAAGACCACCCGCTGCGGCTTGGCGTTCACGGCGCGGATCACGGCGTCGGTGAAACTTTCCCACCCCTTCCCCGCGTGGCTGTTGGGCTCAGCCTGCCGCACGGTGAGGACGGCGTTGAGGAGCAACACGCCCTGGCGCGCCCACGGCACGAGGTAACCGTGCTTGGGTGGCTTGAAGCCCACATCGTCGCGCAGCTCCTTGTAGATGTTCTGGAGGCTGGGCGGCGGGCGCACCCCGGGCCGCACGCTGAAGCTCAGGCCGTGCGCCTGCCCCGCCCCGTGGTAGGGGTCCTGGCCGAGGATGAGGACCTTGACCCCGTCGTAGGGCGTGTAGGCGAGCGCGTTGAACACGTCCCCTTCCGCCGGGTAGACGGGCCCCGCCTCACGCTCACGGGCCACGAAGGCGAGGAGGTCACGGAAGAAGGGCTTGGCGGTCTCTCCGGCAAGCACCTCGTCCCAGCCGCCGGGGAGGTAGATGGTGGGGGCGGCGTCCGGCTGTGGCGGCGGGTCGAACAGGCTGGGCTGGTCGGTCATGGGGTCCTCTCCTTCGGGCGGCTGGGCGCTCCACTCACCCCGCAAGTCTCCCCTACCTGCCGGGCGCGGACGGTACGAACCTGCCCGTCTTCAAGAAAAGGTGAAGCGGGCCACCCGGGAGGCAGGCGGCCCGCGTCGTGCTGTAAGACCTACTTCACCCGCACCCGAAAGGCGAACTTCAGGGTCTCGCCCCGCCGCAACTCGCCCACCGTCCAGCGGACGTGGGTGTAGGTGGAGACCAGAGCCACCGCCTCGCGCGTGACGGTCTGGCCGTTCTCGCTGATCGTCACGGCCCGCCTGGGGGCGGCGCTGAAGGTCCGGCCGCCGTCGATGCTGTACTCCACCCGCCAGCGGTTCGTGTTCGCGGTGACCTCACCCATGAACTCGGTGCCGCGCGGCACGGGCACGCCCACGAAGACGCGCCGCACACGCTCGCCGCCGACATTGCTCACGCTGACCTGCTCGCGCAGCAGGTCGCCCGGCACGACCGTCTTCACGTTCGGCACCATCTGTTCGACCGCCTGCCCGCCCTGCTGGACCCGCCGCACGAGGTCCTGGGTGAGCGTGAACTGGACGCGGGGCCGGGCCGTGGGCGCCGGGCTCGTCTCCGCCCGGGCAGCGGGGGCCGGAAGCAGACAGGCGAGCGCGAGGACAAGTGGGGCGGCGTGCTTCAAAGAACAACCTCCGGGAAAAAGACCCGACGACCCGAAGAGGATTCCAAGTCGTCGGTCACACGTCAGCGACGTGAAGCACTCGGCACGTCAGACGCCCAGCCGCCCCGAGGTCGCCTTCTCGACCGGCGTGCCGCTCGTCCCGTCGAAGGCGTCGATCTCCTCGATGAAGCGGTCGAAGAGGTAGCGGCTGTCGTGCGGCCCCGGGCTCGCCTCCGGGTGGTACTGCACCGAGAAGACGGGGTAACGGCTGTGCGCCATGCCCTCCAGCGTGCCGTCGTTGAGGTTGACGTGCGTGGCGACGAAGGCGCCATTCGGGATCGACGCGATGTCCACCGCGTACCCGTGGTTCTGGGAGGTGATCTCCACGTTCCCGGTCAGCAGGTTCTTGACGGGCTGGTTCCCCCCCCGGTGCCCGAACTTCATCTTGAAGGTCTGTCCGCCCGCCGCCAGCCCCAGAATCTGGTGCCCCAGGCAGATGCCGAAGGTAGGCAGCAGGCCCATCAACTCCCAGGCGGTCTTGTGCGCGTACTCCAGCGGGGCCGGGTCGCCGGGGCCGTTGCTGAGGAAGAGGCCGTGCGGTTGCAGGGCCATGATCTGCGCCGGGGTGGTGTGCGCGGGCACGACAATGGGCTCGATGCCCACCTCCGCCAGCCGCTCGATGATGGTGTGCTTGATCCCGAAGTCCATCAGCACGACGCGCTTGCCGTGCCGCAGGGTCGGGAAGGCGTAGGGCAGGGAGGTCGTGACCTCGCGGGTCATGTCGTGCCCGTCGATGTCCTGGTGGTCACGCGCCCGCCCCACATAGACCTGCTCCTCGGCGGGCGAGAACTCGCCGTAGGGGTCCTCCGGGTGGGTGTACGAGCGGTGCGCGATCACGCCCTTGACCACGCCGCCCGACCGCAACCGCCGCACGAGCGCGCGGGTGTCGATGCCCTGGATGCTCACCACGCCGTACTGCTGCATGAAGGCTTCCAGCGACTGCTGGGCGCGGTGGTTGGAATACTCGCCGGAGAACTCGCGGGAGATGAAGCCGCGCACGTAGGGCTTGTTGCTCTCCATGTCGTAGATCGCCACCCCGTAGTTCCCGACGTGCGGGTAGGTGATGGTCACGATCTGCCCGTTGTACGAGGGATCGGTCATGATCTCCTGGTACCCCGTCATGGAGGTGTTGAACACCACCTCGCCGACCGTCTCACCGCGGTGCCCGAAGGCGTAGCCGCGGTACACGGTGCCGTCTTCGAGGGCAAGGATGGCGCGTTCTTTTCTGATCATAGGGGGCCTCCATACCGGCTCACGGGCCGGGTTTCATGGTGGGTGGTCTGTCAGCCGTCAGCTTTCAGTGGCAGAGGGTAGCAGGGCGGGTGTGGACCGAATGTCAGTCCTGCCGGAACACCTCTGCTCAAGCGAACGCCTCAAGCGGCTGCCCCTCGCAAAAAAGCACAGGAACTCCATGCTCGGGGTCAAGCTCCGTCGCATACGTCATGCGGACGCAGCGTGGGTCCTGGCCCTCAACTAACAGCGATTCGAGGCGAAAATCGTCGAAATACTCAGCCTCGCTCATCCGGAAGTAAGGCGCGACCCACGGAGCGGGGCGACCGTCCTCCTCCAACAGGCCGTAACGGTCCGGTCGGGTCAGCACCTCGTTTCGCACGAACGCCACAGCCAGCCGCTTCAGCTTTTCGGCATCTCTGACCGCCGTACGCATGAGGTCGAGTTGGGCAGACGACGGGATTTGACCTTCCATCCCTCGGAAGTAACCCCGAACAACACCATCCGCGGTGACGGTTTCAAAGGAGAAACTTTCAGACGACTGCCGGACGGTCCCCAGCACATCGTCGAGGAACTGCCTCACCCCAGCTCCTTGTACATCGCTATCTCATTGCAATTCTCGAAGAACGCGCACCGCTGGCACTCGCTCCAGACCTTCGGGTGCAGGTTCGTCTTCTCGATCCGCGCGAAGCCGCACTTCTCGAAAAAGCCCTGCTGGTACGTCCACGCGAAAAGGGCGGGCAGGGCGATCTCGCGCGCCTCCCGCTCACAGGCCTCGACGAGTTGTTTGCCCAGCCCCCGCCCCTGCATGTTGGGATGGATGGCGAGGCCGCGCACCTCCGCGAGGTCGGGCGCGAGCATGTGCAGGCCGCAGACGCCCGCGAGCCCGCCCGGCCTGCCCCCGTGAGGCTCGGCGAGGACGAGGTGGAAGTCGCGGATAGTCTCGGCGAGGAGAGCTTTGGAGCGCACCAACATCAGCCCGCGCGCCGCCCAGTAGCCGATCAGCTCGTGGATGGCGTCGATGTCCGAGAGGCGGGCTTTCCGTGTGCTCAGCGGCGCCTGCGGGTGCAGGTCGGGAACGGCGATGGAGTCGAGGGAAAGGAGGGTCATGGGTGACCCCCGGGTGTGGGCTGTGGGCCGTGGGTTGTGGGAACGGCTTGCCCTACGACCCACAACCTACGTCCCACCCCCCCCCCTACGCCTTGCTCGCCGCCCGGTCCAGCGGCCGCATCCAGGTCGTGCCGCCGGGGCGCTCGCTGCGGGCGCGGTAGGCGCGAATCTGGGGCGCGTTCGGCAACTCGCCCATCACCACGGCGAGGGGCACTTGCTGGAAGCCGAAGGAGGCCCAGTCGCCCCCCTTGCTGAACATGTAGATCGCCCGGTCGCCCCGGCCCTGGGCGTACTGCACGGCGCCCATCACCAGTCGGCGGCCCAGCCCGCTGCCCCGCGCACTCGGCAAGACTGCCGCGCCCCGCAGCAGCGAGGCCCCGTCCCCGTGTTCCAGGCCGATGGCGCCCACGGGCTGAGCGCCGCGCGTGGCGATCCAGTAGGTCGTGCCCTCGGCGAGGGCCGCTTCCGTCTCCAGCCCGGCCTCCTGCATCACGCGGGTGACGGTCTCCTTGTCCTCGGGGCCAGCGAGCCGAATCTGCACATTCTGGTCGGTCATGGGAACTTCCTCCGTGGGGGGTGTCCTCCCGGAAACCCACGCGGGCGTCCGGAAGGGCGGAATTGTGCGTGGGGGAAGCATAGCGCAGGTCGGTCACCATGACTTCAGGCTCCCTCCGGCCAGGAAGGCACGCCCAGGGTCCGCATCCAGCCCACCTCGTCTTTCAGCCACCCCCGGCCCTCGCCGCTGATCACCTGCGGCGTGTCCGGCAGGGCGGCGGCCACCGTCTCGGGCGGCACCCGCGTGAAGCCGAACTGCTCCCAGAAAGGTCCCGCGTCGCTGGAAAAGAGATATACCGCCCGGTCGCCGCGCAGGGTCGCCTGGGTCAGCGCGCTCGTCGCCAGGGCCCGCCCGAGTCCCTGCCGCCGCGCGTGGGGCAGCACGGTCGCCGAGCGGATCAGACTTGCCCCCTCCCCGTGCTCCAGACCGATGCACCCGGCGGGCCGCCCGTCGAGGTCGGCGATCCAGTACGTCGAGCCCTCAAACGTCGCCGTGATCGCGCCGCGCTCGTGGCTCAGGCCCACCGCCAGGATCAGGTCACGCAGGGTGTCGAGGTCGGTTGCCGTCGTGGCCTGGCGGAGCTTGACGTGGGTGCCTTGGTCCAGGGTCATAGGAACCCTCCCGTGGGGTGAGGCGGTGACTGCCGTGCCGCCTTGAGGAAATAGCGGAGACCCGCCCCCGCCGAGGCGTCCGTGTTCCAGCGGGGGATGACGTGCAGGTGAACGTGGGGGATGTGCTGACCCCCCGCCGGAAAAACGTTCCAGCCCACCGTGTACCCGTCGGGTCTCACGGTCGAGTCGAGGTGCGCCCGGACTTCGGCGAGCAGGGCGTGGGTCGCGGCGGCCTCCCCGGGGGTGAGGTCGAAGACGGTGGCGCAGGGCCGTTTGGTGACGATCAGGCCGGAGTGGGGCAGGCCTTCCGCGTAACGGCTGTCCTGGGTGTAGACGCAAAGGTCGTTTTCGAGGGTCACTTCACCGCCCGCAAAGTCGGCCTGGGTCGAGAGCGGGTTCTCGTCGGGACGGGTCAGCCAGTGCGCCCACTCCGCCTCCCGCCGCGCGAGCAGGGTGCCGTCCAGGTCCACGACGACCTTCATCCCAGCGCCGCCTTCGCCGCCTCGACGGCTTCTCGCACCCGTTCGGGCGCCGTGCCGCCGTAGCTCTGCCGGCCCCGCACGCTCTCCTCCACGGTCAGGCGACGGGCGACTTCCGCGCTCAGCAGGGGGTGGGCCGCCCGCAGCTCGGCGTCGGTGAGGTCCCACAGTGGCCGACCCGAGCGGCTGGCGAGGCCCACCAGCCCGCCCACGACCTCGTGCGCCTCGCGGAAGGGGACGCCCTGGCGGGCCAGGAAGTCCGCCACGTCCGTCGCGGTCGAGAAGCCGCGCGCCGCCGCCTTCTTTGTCACGTCCGGGTGCCAGACGCTCTTGGGCAGCATGTCGGCGTACAGGCGCAAGATGATGCTGAGGGTGTCGTAGGAGTCGAACACGCCCTCCTTGTCCTCCTGAAGGTCCTTGTTGTAGGCGAGCGGCGTGCCCTTCACCACCGTCAGCAGGCCCATCAGGTTCCCGAAGACGCGGCCCGCCTTGCCCCGCGCGAGTTCGGAGACGTCGGGGTTCTTCTTCTGCGGCATGATCGAGGAGCCGGTCGTGTGCGAGTCGGGCAGGGTCAGAAAGCCGAACTCGAAGGTCGAGGAGAGGATGAGTTCTTCCGACAGGCGCGAGAGGTGCGCGGCGAGGATCGCGCAGGCCGACAGGAATTCGAGCGCGAAGTCCCGGCTCCCCACCCCGTCGAGGGAGTTGGCGGTCGGGCGGGCGAAGCCGAGGGCGGCGGCGGTCGCGTGGCGGTCGATGGGCCAGGGCGTTCCAGCGAGTGCGGATGAACCCAGCGGCGACTCGTCCATCCGCTCGGCGGCGTCGCGGAAACGGCCCTCGTCGCGCTCCAGCATAGCGGCGTAGGCCATGAACCAGTGAGAGAGGAGGATGGGCTGGGCGACTTGAAGGTGGGTGTAGCCGGGGAGGATGACCGGCTCTCCCCCATCCGAGGTGAGATGCTTCTCGGCCTCCGCCACCATGACGGCCCGCAGCGCCCGCGTCTTCCCCGCCAGATCGAGCGCCGCCTCCTTCGTAAAGAGCCGGAAGTCCACCGCCACCTGATCGTTGCGGCTTCTCGCCGTGTGGAGCTTGCCCGCCACCGGCCCGATCCGGTCACGCAGCGCGGCCTCGACGTTCATGTGCACGTCCTCGCGGTCGAGCCTCCACTCGAAGGCCCCGGCGCGGATATCGGTGAGCACATCGCTCAGCCCGTCACCTATCTGCGTCACCTCGTCTGGGGTCAGGATGCCGACCTGCCCGAGCATCGCCACGTGCGCGAGCGAGCCGCGGATGTCCTGCTCGGCGAGGCGCTGGTCGAAGGGCACGGAGGCGTTGAAGAGTTCCACCAGGCCGTCGGTGGCTTCGGCAAAGCGTCCGCCCCAGAGTTTTTTGTCTTGCGTGGATTGGGTCATGTGTGGAGTTCCTTGGGAGCGGTCAGCTTTCAGCCTGCCCCAGCTCTGGCACCGCTCCGCTGACGGCTTTCACCAGCACCACCGGCGGCGGGCTGTGCGGGTTCGCGTGCGCGTACACCGCCCCCGCGTCCACCCGGTAGCCCAGGCGCTCGTAGAAGGGGAGGACGGCGAGGTTGTACCGGCTGACGGCGAGGAGGACGCGGGCATACCCGCCCCGCGCGGCCACCTCCTCCACCGCGCGCACGAGGGCGGCGCCGATGCCCTGACCGCGCCTCTCGGGAAGGGTGGCGAGTTTGTTGAGGGTCAGGGTCTCCCGCCCGTCGGGCCGCCAGCCGACACAACCGACGGCCTCTTCCCCGAGGAAGGCGAGGAAGCCGCCCCCCTGCCCCAGGCTCCAGCGCACGTCGTCCACGGTGGTGCGGCTCCAACTGGAGCGCGGGTCCATGCCCGCCGCCATCATCACGGGGTGGAAGACGGGGGCGTCGGCGGGGCGGGCGGGGCGGAGGGTCAAGGTCACGGTGTTTCCCCAAGCGTCAGCCGCATCTCGTTCGTGGGGGTGAAGCCCAGCCGGTCGTAAACGGGTCGCCCGGCCTCGGAGGCGTGCAGCGAGACCGTTTCCACCCCGCGCCGGGCACATTCGGCCAGGAGCTGTTGCAGCATCCGGCGGGCCAGCCCCTGCCCACGGGCGAACGGCCGCACGTACACGTTCAGGAGGTAGGCGCGCGTCACCGGCAGGCTGCGGGGACTGAGTGGGAGGCTCTGCCAGATCACGCCCGCGCCCCCCACGACCTGCCCGCCCTGTTCGGCCAGCACGCCGCTGAAGGAGCCGTCCGCGAGCGCCGCCCGGAACCAGCCCAGGCTCGCGGCGTGGGCCTGGGCCACCCGCTCGGCACCGGACCCCATGTCGAGAAACATCGCGTCCCGCTGTGCCTGGATGGTCTCTGCGTCGGCGGGGAGGGCGGGTCGGAATGTGGTGCCTGTGGGTGAGTTCATCACGCACCCACCCGCTCCCGAATCTGCGCGAGATGGTGGTGAAGGTGCCGGTCGTAGTGCTCCAGCAGTTCCGCCAGCGTCATGGGTTGCCCGCCGTTCAGCCGCCCGACCGTAGCGCAGGCCGAGTGCAACCGATCAGCGGGCAGAAGCGAGGCGAAGCGGGCCAAGTGGAGGTTGTAGGCGTGCCAGAGACTCAGAATTTCGGCCCAGGGGCAGCCCTGCCAGTCCTGCGCGAGGTCCCAGGCGTCCTGGTCCCATAGCGGGAACACGGGGGCGTCTTCCGTCACCATGCGAGCCCAGCGCGCGTGGTTGTTGCAGGCGGAGTCCACCAGATGCCCGAGCACCTGCTTAGGGCTCCAGACGCCGGGGGCAGGCACACGGCTCACCGTCTCCTCGCCCAGGGTCCCGAGCCAGTCATAAATGGCCCCGATCTCCTCCCGCCTCATGCCTCAGACCTTCTCGACTTCCTTCTTGTCCGCCTTCGCCTCCACCCGCGCCTGCACCCGCATCCTGAGGGCGCTCAGCTTGATGAAGGCCCCCGCGTCGTGCTGGTTGTAGTCGCCCCCCGCCTCGAAGGACACGAGGTCCTTGTCGTACAGGCTGCGCGGCGCCTTGCGGCCCACGACGGTGCAGTTGCCCTTGTAGAGCTTCAGCCGGGCCGTGCCCGTCACGCTGTGGGCCACGTGGTCGATGTACACCTGAAGCGCCTCGCGCTCGGGGGCGAACCAGAAGCCGTTGTAGACGAGTTCGGCGTACTTGGGGGCGAGGGCGTCGCGCTGGTGCAGCACCTCGCGGTCCAGGGTCAGGCTCTCCACGGCGCGGCGGGCGTGGTAGAGCAGGGTGCCGCCCGGCGTCTCGTACACGCCGCGCGACTTCATGCCGACGAAGCGGTTCTCCACGAGGTCGATGCGCCCCACGCCGTTGCGCCCTCCGATCTCGTTGGCCCGTTGTAGCAGGGCGGCGGGCGTCAGCCGCTCCCCGTTGATCGCCACCGGGTCGCCGTTCTCGAACTCGACCTCCACGTATTCGGGCTCCTCGGGCGCCTCCTCGGGACTCACCGTCAGCTTGAACATGTGGGCGGGCGGCTCGGCCCAGGGGTCTTCGAGGATGCCGCCCTCGTAGGAGATGTGCAACAGGTTCGCGTCGGTGCTCCAGGGGTCCTTCTGGGTGGTCGGGACGGGGATGCCGTGCTCGCGGGCGAACTGTTCGAGGTCGGCGCGGCCCTGGAACTCCCACTCGCGCCAGGGGGCGACCGTCACCACGTCGGGCTTGAGCGCGTAGGCGGTCATCTCGAAGCGCACCTGATCGTTGCCCTTGCCCGTGGCCCCGTGCGAGACGGCGACGGCGCCCTCCCTCTCGGCAATCTCGACCATCTTCTTGGCGATCAGGGGCCGCGCGATGGAGGTGCCCAGGAGGTAATACCCCTCGTACAGCGCCGAGGAGCGGAACATCGGGAACACGTAGTCGCGGACGAACTCCTCGCGCAGATCCAGCGCGTAAGCGGCCACGGCCCCGGTGTTGAGCGCCTTGACCCGCGCCTCCTCCACCTCGTCGCCCTGGCCGAGGTCGGCGGTAAAGGCCACCACGTCGTAGTCGCGCCCTAGCTGGAGCCACTTGAGGATGATCGAGGTATCAAGGCCGCCGGAGTAGGCGAGGACGATCTTGGGGTTGCTCATGGTTCAATCTTCTCCCAGAAGGGCGAGGGGGCGGCTGAGAAGGCAGCACAAGTCCCCCGGCGTGACACACCCGGCCTCTTTCCGCGAAGGGAGCAGGCCGGGGCGTCAGCGTCGGGGGGAGAGGGTCTGCATGGCTGTATGGATATACGCCGGAGCGTATCTCTATGCAGCGAGGGTAGCAGCCGGGATGGGGGGGGTCAAGGCCGGGTCTGGACAGGCGGGACGGGGCGGCCCGACAAAAACCGCCCCATGACCGCAAGGGGCCGGGGGCGGTGTGGGGAGGAGGGCTCAGCGGAAGGTGTAGTTGAGACCGAGGCGGGCGCTGTAGCCGAGACCGAGGTCGAGTCCACCATCCGCGAGACCGAGGTAAGGGCCGACCGAACCTTCCACAAAGACGCTGATGGGCGTGGTGATCTGGTACTCCAGGCCGAGCAGGCCGTGGGGGTAGACGTACAACTGATTGTTGCTGCCCAACGAGATGTCCGCGCCCAGGCCGAGACCATAGTAGGGGTTGAAGCCCGCCAGCGCCTGACCACCCGGAAACTGGCCCAGGTAGGCCACGTCGCCGCCCAGGCCCAGCGAGCCGCCCCGGAAGAGGTTCACGGCGTTCAGGTTCAAGCTGTACCGCACGCTGGAATTCACGGTGAGGTCGTTGCGGTAGTACACCCCGGAGCTGGTCCCCAGGAACCCACCCACCGAATCAGCGGCGGCGGTCGAGACGGCGGAGAGAGCCAGAAGTCCGAGCAGCGCCTTTTTCATGCAAAAAGCGTACGCCATCCCCCAGGGCCCATGTTCCTGCCTAAACGAACCATCTAGGCCCCGACCCGCGCCGCCCGCTCCAGCCGCTCCAGCGCCCGCCCCAGTTCCTCACGCGACTTGCAGAAGGCGAGCCGGAACAGCCCCTCCGGCGCCGGGTGAGCCACGTAGAAGGCGTCTCCGGGAATCACGGCGACCCCTGCCTCCTCCACCAGCGCCTCGGCGGTCCAGCCCGGATGGCGTGCGTTCAGGAAATAGGTGCCGCTCGGCTCGAACACGGTGGCCCCCACGCTCCGCAGCCCCCCCGCGAGCAACCCCACGCGCTCCCCGTACTCGGCGCGCAGAGCCTCGTAGAAGCCCTCCCGCCGGGCGACGGGCAGGGCCGCGGCGACCGCCACCTGAAAGGGCGTGGGCGCGCAGAAAGACCCCACCTGCCGGATCGCGGCGATGTTGGGCGCCAGCCCCGGCGGGCAGGCGATCCACCCGACCCGCCACCCGGTCGCCTCCAGCCGCTTGCCCGCACTCCCCACCGTGAAGGTGCGTTCGGGGGCGAGGTCGCGCAGGGAGGTGGGCCGCTCCCCGAAGTACAGCTCGTCGTACACCTCGTCGCTGACGATCCACAGGTCGTGCTGACGGGCGAGGGCGACGAGGGCCTCCAGCTCGGCGCGGGTGAACACGGTGCCCGTCGGGTTGTAGGGACTGTTGAGGAGCAGGGCCCGGGTACGCGGGGTGATGGCCGAGCGCACCGCTTCCAGGTCGAGCGTCCAGCCTTCCGAATCGGTCAGCCGCATGGGCACGGTGACGGGCGTGGCCCCGGCCAGCCGCGCCTGGGGCACGTACACGTCGAACACGGGTTCGAGCATCAGCACCTCGTCGCCGGGGCCGTACAGGGCGAGCGCGAGGACGCCCAGCGCCTCGGTCGCCCCGGAGGTCACCACCACGTCCGCTCCGTCCACCCCCAGGTCCGCGCCGATGGCATCCCGGAGCGCGGGCAGCCCCGCCGGGGGCGCGTACTGGTCCGCGGTGCCGACCGCCCGCCGAGCCGCGTCCAGCAAGAAGGCGGGCGGCGGGTCGGAGGGAAAGCCCTGCCCCAGGTTGACGGCCCCGTGCCTGAGCGCGAGGCGGCTCATGTGAGCGAACACGCTCTCCTGG
The DNA here is from genome assembly GCF_018863415.1 of Deinococcus aestuarii. Lineage (NCBI taxonomy): Bacteria > Thermotogati > Deinococcota > Deinococci > Deinococcales > Deinococcaceae > Deinococcus > Deinococcus aestuarii. The sequence continues at coordinate 97,000 of NZ_JAHKSN010000004.1, forward strand.
GACGACCGGGCACGCGGCAGGAGTTCAGGCATGGGGGCAGTCTGGGCGCTCACGGACGGGAGCGTGGGCCGTGGGTCAGACAGGGAAGCTCTCGGCCCGTCGCCCAGTGGGACCGCCCGCCCGCCGGGCCCGCCCACGGGACGAAGAGCCGGCATGGGGACAGCGCTGCCGGAATCCCCCTTCACTCCACAGGCCACCCGCCTATCCTCTCCCCGTGCCCCCCTTCCTGCGCGGCCTGACGCTGGGCCTCTCGCTGATTGTCGCCATCGGGCCGCAGAACGCCTTCGTGCTGAGGCAGGGGTTGACGCGGCGGTACGGCTTGCTGGCGGCGCTGGTGTGCTCGCTGGCGGATACGGTGCTGATCGCCTTCGGGGTCCTCGGCGTCGGGGCACTCCTCGCGCGGTCTCCGGCGCTCGTCACCCTCGGGACGCTGGCGGGTGCCGCCTTTCTGCTCTGGTACGGGGGACGCTCCTTCCGGTCGGCCCGCCATCCAGGGACGCTCCAGACCGAGGGGCAGGCCGCTCAGACACCGGCCACTGTGATCGCCACCGCTGCGGCCTTCAGCCTCCTCAACCTGCACGCGATCCTTGACACCGTGGTCCTGATCGGTGGGGCGAGCGCGGGGCTGAACAGCACAGGCCGCACCGCCTTCCTCCTCGGCACGGTCCTCGCCTCATGGACATGGTTTTTCGCCCTTGCCCTGCTCGCGGGCCGCCTCGCGCCGCTGATGCGCTCGCCCCGGGCGTGGCAGGTGCTGGACGTGCTGATCGGGGTGGTGATGTGGGCGATTGCGGGGGGGTTGGTGGGAAGCATGGTTTCAGGAGGTTGAGGCGGCCAGGTCGTCGAGGTGGGCGTACAGAACATACGTGCGCCACACGGGCAGACCACAGCCGAAGAAATCCTGATCCTCCGTCCATACGTCCGCGTTCAGGGCGAGCGCGAGGGCGACGGTGGGCCAGTCGTCGGGGTCTTGGGGGATGCGAAGGAGGGCCTGGGGCTCGAAGGCCTCGTATTGAATGGGGCGGACGACGGTGACGTTGCTCTCGTAAGCGTAGATCGCCTCTTCGCGCAGGGCTTGAAGGGCGCCGTCGGAAAGGTTTGAATGGCCCGATAAATGGGTCAGGCGGCGGCTCAGTTCGTACCTGAACTCGTCGTCTACCCGCGCCGTCACAAAGAGGTCGAACGCAGGTGAAGCGAGACGCGGACGCCCCCGCGAGCGCAAACATTCGCTCACGAGCACATTCGTGTCTGTGACGAGCAGCATCAGTGGGGGGCTTCGAGGAGGATGTTTTCAAGTTCCTCTACAGTGAGGCCCGCCTCACGCGCCGTCCGCTCTACTGCCGCGTCCAGACGTGCCATAGCTTCACGCCGCTTCTCAGGGTCCTTGCGAACGACCGGCGTGTAGAAACCGATGGGTTTTCCATGCCGCTCAATGACCAACGGCTCCCCACGCGCCAGAAGCTGCGTCGCCTTGTCCTTGAACTCCTTGATCCCCACCCGCTTGACGGCCATACCGGACCTCCTGGGAAGTGGACACTAGTATAGCCAGAATTAGGAGGGCCGTTGGCGCAAGCCGTCAACGTACCGCGCCGCCCACACCAGCACCGCGTCAACGTCCTCCCGCTCCAAATCCGGGTAGTCCACCAGAATCTCGTCCACGCCCACCCCCGCCCCCAGCAACTCCAGCACGTCGCTCACCCGAATCCGCATCCCGCGAATGCAGGGGCGCCCGCCGCACTGGGAGGGGTTGATGGTGATGCGGTCGAGAAGGGTCATACCTGCCGTTTAACCGATCTACAACGGTCCAGCTAGGGCGAAAGCGGGGCGTAGGCTGAACTGCTCAGGCAATTTCTCTTGCAAAGCTGCATTATGGGAGCAGTATGGATGCAAACGTATTTCTCGCGGATATTCAGGAGTGGACAGATACAGATTTAGTCTTCTCCAGTATCAAGAACCAAGAAGCAAGGGGCAATCTCTGCTGTATCTCGATAAGCTATGACTTGGCACAACAAATTTCTACTTCCGCACTCGCTGGCACTTTGTCCATTATCCGAGACAGTTGGCAAAAGCGACTGGCTGAGTATGGCAAGAGCACAGGGAACTTTTACGCCTACCTTGACGAGCAGGCCTCTCAACTTCGGTTCAGCTTAATTTCCGGTGTCGAGAGTTCATTGCCCTTTGGATGTCCGGTTGACGATTCAGCTACCCTAGAAGAAATCGTGGCGAACTTTCTGAACTGGCCGTATCTGGAAGGAATTCCATTTTCAGAGTTGCGCGAAGCTCACGAGGACGCTGGGCGAGAGGAGGCACTTCCAATGGTGCGCGTCTACAGAGCGGTCCTGGAGGCCCCACTCAACTGAGCGTGCATACTCATACACACCACTCAGCCCCCTCCTCCCCTCCCCGTGCCATACTCCCTTTCTGGAATGCCCAAGCGCACTGACCTCCAGACCATCCTGATCCTCGGCAGCGGCCCCATCCAGATCGGGCAGGCGGCCGAGTTCGACTATTCGGGCACGCAGGCGCTCAAGGCGCTGAAAAAAGAAGGCTACCGGCTGGTGCTGGTGAACTCCAACCCGGCGACGATCATGACCGACCCCGACCTCGCCGACGCCACCTACCTGGAGCCGCTGACGCCCGAGTTCGTCCGCAAGGTGATCGAGAAGGAGCGCCCCGACGCCCTACTCCCCACCCTGGGCGGCCAGACGGCCCTGAACCTGGCGATGGACCTCAACGCCAACGGCACCCTCGCCGAGTTCGGGGTGGAACTCATCGGTGCCAACGCCGAGGCCATCCACAAGGGCGAGGACCGCGAGGCGTTCCAGGCCGCGATGAAGAAGATCGGCGTGGAGACGGCGCGCGGGAAGATGGTGCACTCGATGGAAGAGGCCGCCCTGTACCAGAAGGAGATCGGCCTCCCCATCGTCATCCGGCCCTCCTTCACCCTCGGCGGCACGGGCGGCGGCATCGCGCACACCTACGAGGACTTCCTGAAGATCACCGAGGGCGGCCTGCGCGACTCGCCGGTCCATTCGGTGCTGCTCGAAGAGAGCATCCTGGGGTGGAAGGAGTACGAGCTGGAGGTCATGCGCGACCACGCCGACACGGTGGTCATCATCACCTCCATCGAGAACTTCGACCCGATGGGCGTGCACACCGGGGACTCGATCACGGTGGCCCCGGCGCAGACCCTGAGCGACGTGGAGTACCAGCGGCTGCGGGACCAGTCCCTCGCCATCATCCGCGAGATCGGGGTGGACACGGGCGGCTCCAACATCCAGTTCGCGGTGAACCCCGACAACGGGCGCGTCATCGTGATCGAGATGAACCCGCGCGTCAGCCGCTCCTCGGCGCTGGCGAGCAAGGCGACCGGCTTCCCCATCGCCAAGATCGCCGCCCTGCTCGCGGTGGGCTACCACCTTGACGAGCTGCCGAACGACATCACCCGCGTGACCCCCGCCGCCTTCGAGCCCACCATCGACTACGTGGTGACGAAGATTCCGCGCTTCGCCTTCGAGAAGTTCCCCGGCACGCCCGACGCCCTGGGCACCCAGATGCGGAGCGTGGGCGAGGTCATGGCGATTGGCCGCACCTTCAAGGAGAGCGTGCAGAAGGCGCTGCGGAGTATCGAGGCGGACGTGCGCGGAACGTTCGCGGCCATGTCCGACGACGAGCTGCGCGGCCTGCTGTACGGCAACCCGCGCCGTCTGGAGGCCGTGCTGGAACTGCTGCGGCGGGGCGAGGGCGTGGCGGCCCTCCACGACGCGACGAAGATCGACCGCTGGTTCCTGGGGCAGCTTCAGGAGATCGTGGACGCCGAGAAGGAGATCGCGGACCTCGGCCCCATCCAGAGCTGGAAGTACGAAATCTGGCGCGAGGTCAAGCGGCTGGGCTTCTCCGACGCGCGGCTGGGCGAACTCGTGGGGCTGAGCGAGCTGGAGGTGCGCGGGCTTCGCAAGGCCGCCAAAGCCACCCCGGTCTACAAGACGGTGGACACCTGCGCCGCCGAGTTCGAGGCGTACACGCCCTACCACTACTCGACCTACGAGTGGGAGGACGAGGTGACGCCGACCGACAAGCCCAAGGTGGTGATCCTGGGCAGCGGCCCCAACCGCATCGGGCAGGGGGTGGAGTTCGACTACGCGACCGTCCACGCCGTCTGGGCGCTTCAGGAGGCGGGCTATGAGACGATCATGGTCAACTCCAACCCGGAGACGGTCAGCACCGACTACGACACCGCCGACCGCTTGTACTTCGAGCCGCTGACCTTCGAAGACGTGATGAACATCGTCGAGCACGAGAAGCCCGTCGGCGTGATCGTGCAGCTCGGCGGGCAGACGCCCCTCAAGCTGGCGCGGCGGCTGGCGGACGCGGGCGCCCCGATCATCGGCACCCCCCCGGCCACAATCCACGAGGCGGAGGACCGCGCCTCCTTCAACGCCCTGTGCGAGCGGCTGGGGCTGCCGCAGCCGAGGGGCAAGGTGGCCGAGACGCCCGCGCAGGCCCGCGAACTCGCCGCCGAACTCGGCTTCCCGCTGATGGCCCGGCCCTCCTACGTGCTGGGGGGCCGCGCGATGCGGACGGTGCGGAGCATGGAGGAACTGACGACCTACCTGGACGAGGTGTACGCCGCCGTCGAGGGGCAGCCGTCCATCCTGCTCGACCAGTTTCTGGAGGGCGCCCTGGAACTCGACGTGGACACCCTCTGCGACGGAGAGCGGGCGGTCGTGGCGGGCATCATGGAGCACGTCGAGGCCGCCGGGGTCCACTCGGGCGACTCCGCGTGCGTGCTGCCCCCGGTGAACCTCTCCCCCGAACTGACGGCGCGCGTGAAGGCCGACACGGAACGCCTCGCCCTGGAGCTGGGCGTGCGGGGCCTGATGAACGTGCAGTGGGCGGTGAAGGACGGCACCGCGTACATCCTGGAGGCCAACCCGCGTGCCAGCCGCACCGTGCCCTTCGTCTCCAAGGCCGTGAACCACCCGCTCGCCAAGAGTGCCGCGCGAATCGCCGTGGGGCAGACGCTGGAGCAGATCGGCTTCACGGAGACGCCCACGCCCCCCATGTACTCGGTCAAGGAGGTCCACCTGCCCTTCCTGAAGTTTGGGGGGGTGCTGCCCGTCCTCGGCCCGGAGATGAAGAGCACGGGCGAGAGCATGGGCATCGACACGGACCCGTACCTCGCCTTCTACCGCGCGGAGCTGGGGGCCAAGAGCAACCTGCCAACCCAAGGCACGGCGCTCCTCCTCGGGGACGGGCTGGAGGGGGTGGCCGCCACGCTGGAGGGCGCGGGGCTGCGGGTCATCCGCGAGCAGGAAGGCGATACACTGCCCGACCTCCTCATCGACGTGACCGCCTCGCCGCTCCTCCGCACCGCCCTGGAACGCGGCAAGCCCATCGTCAGCACCCGCGAAGGCGCCGAGTGGACGGCCAGGGCGATAGAGGCGGCGAAGGGGGAGAAACTTGGGGTGAAGAGCCTTCAGGAGTGGGTTACCACGTAAGCTGAGGGATGAAGAAAATTGGCGACTACATCGTTGGCCCTGCCTCCGAACTCAAGGCTTACCTTGACGACGAGTCGGGGCTACCTGTCCCCTTCAACGACGACGACATACCGTCCCAATTCCGCCCGCTCATCCCACTTATCCGGATATGGGGCATTGGGGACGACGTTTTGCGTGACAGCAGGGTGGAAACTGCCCCCGTAGAAGAGCGGCGGGAGCTGGTTCAAGGTATGGAACACCTCTACCCTGGGTTGGTGAACTGGCTCGGCGGTGACGAGGCTCAGAAGGTACAACAGACAGACGCCTACCATGCCCTGAGCTGCCTGTCCTACGCCTTTGAACTTGCTGCCGTCATCGAATCAGAAAGCGGAGCGTAGCCGACCTTGCCCGGCCAGGGCGATAGCCACGGCGAATGGGAGGGAGTTGGGGGTGCGGAGCTTGCAGGAGTGGGTTGAAGGCTATTTTAAATGATGCGAAGACAATCAATAAAAATTATAGATGGATACACCAACAAGGAGGGTTTGCTAGTCTCCTACGACGTAATCAATATTTCAAGCCACTACGAAAAATCTTTCAACAGTTGGCACCCAGACACCCCTATACAAGAGATAATTACAAAGATAGAGACTATTTGTAAAGATGTTTGCGAAGAGTACCACCCTTTAGATGATATTTCTCTTCGTGTCATTGTAATGAATGATCTGGAGAGGCGAGAGCACTCCAATGGGGTTTGGGCAGAATTTTACCCTCAAGGGGAGTCTAGTGGATATATAGTCCTCAGAATACACAAAACGGGGATTGAGCATATAGAAGCGGCAACTACACATGAACTCTTACACTTTATCCTACAATCTAGAAATTTTCAACGTCTTGCCGAGGGTGACAACAAAATCACACTACTTCAATTTGCGTTGGAAGAGGGTATGGCCGAGTATTTTGTTGCTCAGAGGATTGGTGAGGCCTTCCTTTCAAATGGAAGAACGTTTATAGACTATCCGGAGGACTTCCTGATTTTACAAAAAAATCGGGATCAAGATTATCGGGCTGAAACCCTTAGGAACTATATTTTAAGTCATAAACCTTATGCGGTAGGCTATCAAATAATTAAGGAGGTGTATGAGCAGAAATATAAGAACTTTCTCGTCATGATTGGTTTGGACGAGGAGCAAATTTGGCTCGATTTTGTGGACATACATCCAGAACTTAAGGGGAAAGTGTAATTCGTTTCGAGTCGGAAACAACTTTGTATTTCCACGTATTCAGGCTAACTTATCTGCCCCAGCACAGGCCGCAGCCCCGGACGGTGGGGTTGGGCGGGGCGGGGTGGGGTGGGCAGGTCAAATCTTCTCCGCCCACACCTGCAACTTCTCCGCGAAGCTTGGCACCTCGGCGCGTTTCAGGCCGTCCAACAATTCCTGCGTTGTGATAGGCGGCCTGCTCAGGGCGGCGCGAAGCTCCTGCAAAGCTTCCAAGACACTCGCCGTCTGTCCCTCCAGGCAGCCTTGCAGGAAGGGATCGGGGTGGACGGCTTGCAGGTGAGGGGGAAGTGCGCGGCTTGGGAAGTCGGCAAGATTGAAGGTGAGTAGGACGCTGGCACCGCTGGCAAGAGCGGCATTCAAAACGTGCTGGTCATCCGGGTCGGGCAGAGTGTGGTCGCTCCTGGCCTGGGCCGTCACCAGGGACTCGGGGACAGCTCTATTCATCATGTCGCGGGTGCGCTCCAACCTCACGCGGCTCAGGTCCGGTCGGTGGGCCAGCAGGTTCCCGATCCATTCCTCGTGTATTTCATTCGTCCAGCGAGGCCGGATGACACCCTGAATGCCTAAACGCACGATCAGGTCACGCACCAGGCTCTTGTAAAGGACGTTCGCGTCACATAGGACGACCGCGCCATGCAGGACGGGCATCAATAGAGGCCCATTTCCTGTGCCTCTGCGGTGATCTGATCGGCCAGGGCCTTCCGCTCCCGGAGGTCTTTCTGCTGATACGCGAGCAGATCACTCAAGCGGATGCGACGGTGACTCCCCACCTTGCGGTAGGGAATCCTCCCCTGATTCAGCACCTGCTCGATCAGGTAGGGGCGGCTGACACCGAGCAGGTCAGCGGCCTGCTGGGTGCTCAGTTCCTCCTGCTGGCTCAGGATCGTGACGCTCTCGCCGTTCCCCAGGCGCTCCAAAAGACCCCGGAGCAGTTCAGCGAGAGCAGGGGTGAGGGGCAGGCTGGTCGAGCCTGTACTGAGCCGCACGTCGTTCTGGCTCAGGAGTTGTTGGGCGTCCTTGGCGAGGGTCTGTTCCTTCAAGTCGGGAGTGTGATGCAATGTCATCCTTCACCTCGACCCCATTATTCGCAATAGTCGAAGCATTCGCAACACTTGTGCCGCAGCAACAGACAGGGGTTGGGTTAGGCATGGTGGGTAGAGCGAAAGAATCAATAGGGGTCTACCTCCTGCCCAATTTCTGTGACCTCCTGGGCAAGGGCTTTGCGCTCGGCCAAGTCCTGCTGCTGGGCGCTCACTCCCACTTCCTCATCTGCAAGCGATGGCCCCAGCAGATCGGGCAACAGCTCCTCAATGGGAGGCCCACTTACAGGAGCGAGCGTGGCCGAACCCTTCACTTTTAATCCCAGCGGACTTCCACCCAGCAGCCGCAGGGCACGCTCAACGGCCGGACGATCCGCCTCGTTAGCCCTCTCCACAAGCTCTTTCTCTTGGAGTCCCCTCACAGCGTGGGCCACAGCTTCGCTCCGGCTGGCGAGGGCGTGGGTCTGCCGGTACTCATCGAGGTAGGCGACGAGCGCGGCGGGGAGGGTCACCGTCACTCGCCTGGCCTCATCGCCGGTCATGCCCCCATCCTACGAGGGCCCGGCGGGTGCTTTCTCGTCCAACCACTCCAACGCCTCCTCCAGCACCTCGCGCGGGACCGTGTGCCCCCCGTGGAACTCGCGGTAGGTCACGTCGTACCCGGCCCGCTGAAGCTGCGGCACGATCACGCGGCTACAGCGGTCGATGGGGAGAACGCGGTCCCCGTCGCCGTGCGCGACGAAGATGCGGGGGGCGCCGACCTGCGCGGCGGGGGCCATGAAACCGGGGGCAAAGGCCATCAGGTGCGTGAACAGGTCGCCGTTGCCCAGCCCCAGGGACAGGGCGTAGGAGGCGCCGTCCGAGAAGCCGTCGAGCACGACCCGGGCCGGGTCCACCGGATACCGCGCGAAGACGTGGGCGAGGGCACGGTCGATGAACGCCACGTCGGGACCGTAGCCGCCCCGGATCACGTCCCAGGTGCCGCCGCGCGAGTCGGGCGCGAGGAGGAGCAGCCCGCGCTCCTCGGCAGCGGCGGTGAAGGGGGCGATGCTGTGGCTGGCCTCACTGCCCGCACCGTGCAGCAGGACCAGCAGCGGGCGCGGGCCGGGGAGCGGGTGGGAGGTGGGCACGTAGAGCAGGCCGTCGCGGCGGTCTCCCAGGCCCAGCGGTTGCAGGCCGCGCTCCTGGGGCATCTGGACGACCTCGCCCGGGCGCGCGGTCAGGCGGCTGGCCTCTTCGCTCCTTCGTCTTCCCGTCATGTCCCGGCATTGTGTCCTCCCGCCCGGGAGGAATGGGTGAAGGCGGAGTTGGGAGGCCGCACACCTCGCCCGGGGAGCCGCCTCCTACGCTCGGCACATGGACGACCAGAACGAGGCCGAACAGATGCAGGACGCCTACGCCCGGCGCCAGGAGCACGAGCGGGAGACGGGCAAGACGAGCGCCGGGGGAGCGGGCAGCACCGGCACGCCGGGCAACGCCGAGACGGGCGCGCAGACGACGGACGGGGCCGACGGCGGCGCACGCTCCGGGGTGACGGAGAGCTGAGACCGTCTTCGACCCCGGGAGGGGGCCGCAGAAACGTTCAGGGGGTGACCTTTCTGCCCGGTCACCCCGCCTGCTATGCTCCGCCAATGCGCCATCTCGCTTTGCTGCTGGCCCTCTCCGTCACGCTGCTCGGGATGTCCGAGGCGGCGACCGCGCTGACGACCACGCCCGTCAACCTGCGCCGGGCGCCGAGCGAGGCGGGAAGAATTCTGGGCGTCGTTCCCGGCAACACGCTGCTGCTCGTGGCCTGCCAGGGTCAGTGGTGCCGGACCACCTACGCGGGGCAGGCGGGGTACGTGGCACGCTCCTTCGTGCGGCCCGTCACCGGAAGCGCGCGGCTGACCGGGCCGGGGGCCGTGTACTACCGCTCGTGCGCGGCGATGCGGGCGGCGAACGCAGCTCCGGTGCGGCTGGGCAAGCCCGGCTACCGCACCGCCCTCGACCGCAACGGAAACGGCGTGGCCTGCGAGAACGGCGAGTAACGCCACAAGGTCAGGAGGCCGCCCCGAACGTGTGGGCGGCCTCCTTCTCTTTCGCGCTTACTTCTGGAACAGGCCCAGGTAGTCCCCGTACCCTTCCTCCTCCAGCCGCCCCACAGGCACGAACCTCAGCGCCGCCGAGTTGATGCAGTAGCGCAGGCCGCCGTGCTCCCGCGGGCCGTCGGGGAAGACGTGCCCGAGGTGCGAGTCGGCCCCTGCCGAGCGGACCTCGGTGCGCGCGTAGCCGATCTTGTGGTCGGTGTTCTCGGTCAGGCGGACCTCGGGGATGGGCCGGGTAAAGGACGGCCAGCCGCACCCCGCGTCGTACTTGTCGAGCGAGCTGAACAGGGGCTCGCCGGACACCACGTCCACGTAGAGGCCGTCTTCCGTGTGGTCCCAGTATTCGCCGGTAAAGGCGCGCTCGGTGCCCTCCTGCTGGGTGACGCGGTACTGCTGGGGCGTCAGGCGCTCGCGCAACTCGGCGTCGCTGGGCTTCTCGTAGGGGGTGGAGGGGGGCGGGGTCATGGGGCGAGTGTAGAGGACGGGGCCGGGCCGGAAGAGGAGGATGACCGGGGTGGAGCCCCCACGCCGCCCTGTCCCGGCACGGGTCCGGCCAGTTGTCCGGCGGGGCTGCGCCAAGCGCCTCCAAACCCCGGCCCCTCCACCCGGCCTTCAGCCGTGGGCCGTAGGATGGGGAATGACGCGCCTGGTGCTGGCCCTTCTGCTCGTGACCCTGCTGGGCGCGGCCCGCGCGGCGGCCGACCCGGCGCGGGCGGCGGCCTTTGCGGCGAATGCCCGGCTGGCGCGCACGGTCAACTTCGGGGACATGCTGGAGTCCCCCCGGGAGGGCGACTGGGGCCTGCGGCTGGAAGACCGCTTCTTCGACCTGGCGCGGGCGGCGGGCTTCACGGCGGTGCGGCTCCCGGTGCGCTGGACCACCCGGGCGGGCAGGGCGGCGCCCTACACGGTGGACCCGGCCTTCCTCCGGCGGGTGGACGGGGCGGTGGCGGGGGCGCGGCGGCGCGGGCTGGCGATCATCCTCGACTTCCACCACAATACCGAGCTGGAGGAGGACCCGGCCGGGCAGCGGGAGCGCTTCCTGGCGATCTGGCGCCAGATTGCCGAGCACGAGCGCAAGCAGCCAGGCGACGTGCTCTTCGAGGTGCTGAACGAGCCGAGCGGCGCGCTGGACGCCGTGTGGAACGACCTTCAGGCGCGGGCGCTGCGGGTGATCCGCGCGTCCAACCCGCGCCGGGTGGTGATCGTGGGGGCGGGCGGCTGGAACGGCGCCGAGACCCTGGCGGGGCTGCGGTTGCCGGACGACCCCCACCTGATCGTCACCTTCCACGCCTATACCCCCCTCACCTTCACCCACCAGGGCGCCGACTGGGTGACGCCGACGCCGCCCACCGGGGTCACGTGGCCGGGGGAGGGGCTGCACCCCGTTCGCGGCTGGCAGAACTGGTCGTGGGACCTGGAGACCCAGGGCACCTCCTCCGGCCTGCGTCTCACGCCCCGCCGTCCCTGGGGCGCCCTCTACCTGCACCGCGACACGCCGCTGCGGGGCGTGCGGGAGGTCGCCTTCACCACCGACCGCCGGGCCGAGGTCCGGGTGGTGTGCCAGGAGCGGAACGTGTCCGGGAGTGACCCGCCGGGCGTGAACGTGGTGGCGCAGCCCGGACGGCGAACGCGCGTGACGGCGACGGGCTGCGGCGGGGGCGCCACCCTGCGCGACCTGTGGCTGATGCCCATCGGGGACACGGTGCAGCCGCCCCTCACGGTGAGCGGGCTGGAGGTGGTCACGCCCGCGGGAACCCTGCCCCTGCTGGGCACCGCCGCGGACGAGGCCGCGTGGCCGCTGCGGGTCGCCGCCGCCTGGGCGCGGGCGCACGGCCGTCCGCTCTTCCTGGGCGAGTTCGGCGCCTACGGGCGGGCCGACCCGGCCTCCCGCGTGCGCTGGGCCGCCTTCGTGCGCGCGGAGGCCGAGCGGCTGGGCATGTCGTGGGGCTGGTGGGAGCTGGCCTCCGGCTTCGGGGTGTACGACCCGAAGCAAAACGTCTGGAATCGCCCCCTGCTGCGCGCGTTGTTGCCGACCTCCCCGCTGGCCCGCCCCTGAGCCCCGGCCCGGAGGGTGGGCCCACCCCCCTTGCTTTGTTTTTTAAAGCGGTTTAATATGGACCCATGACCCTCTTCACTTCCTCCTCCCCGGACAGGCTGCGCGTCGATATCTGGTCGGACATCGCCTGCCCGTGGTGCTACGTCGGCAAGCGGCGCTTCGAGACGGCCCTGGCGGACTTTCCCCACCGTGATGGGGTGGAGGTCGTGTGGCACTCCTTCGAGCTGGACCCCTCGGCCTCCTCGCAGCCGGGGCAGTCCATGAAGGCGATCCTGGCGGGCAAGTACGGGGGCGGCGAGGCCCGGGCGCAGGGAATGCTCGACTCCATGACCCGGACGGCGGCGGGCGAGGGGCTGGAGTACCACTTCGAGAAGGTGCAGCCCGCGAACACCTCCCCGGCCCATCAGCTCATCCACCTCGCCGCCGAGCACGGGCTCCAGGACGCCATGAAAGAGCGGCTGCTCGCCGCCTTCTTCACGGAGGGCGAGTTCCTGGGCGACCGGGAGGTCCTCGTGCGGCTGGGGGCAGAGGTCGGCCTGGACGCGCAGGAGGTGCGAGCGGCGCTCGGGGACGGGCGATTCGTCCAGGCCGTGCGGCAGGACGAGGCGCAGGCGCAGGCGCTCGGCATCAGCGGTGTGCCCTTCTTCGTGCTGGGTGGCAGGTACGGGGTGAGCGGCGCCCAGTCGCCCGAGGTGCTGCGCGGGGCGCTGGAGCAGGTGTGGGCCGAGACGCACCCCGCCCCCCTGACCCTGCTCGGCACGGACACTCCGGCGCAGGCCTGTGAGGACGGCCAGTGCGCGGTGCCCGAGCGCGATGCGGAGGTCACGCGGGGCTGAGGCAGATTCGGGTGAATGCCTGCCCGACCATCCAACTCAACGGCCCGCCGGCGACCACCCCAGGTCGGGCGGGCCGCGTCCTTGTCTTTGCGCGCAACCTGAGTGGGGCAAACGGCTCAGCGGCTCCACAGGTCGCAGCGGTGCTCCTGCCGGAAGCCGGTGCTCTCGGCCACGCGGCCCGGCGCGAAGGTGAGGAGGTTGTTCCGGGCCAGGTCGAGCGGACGCCACGCGGGGAGACCGGGCCGGGCGGGCGAGGACGGATCGCCGCTGCGGGCGAAGTTCGCCCAGTAGGTGCGCATCAACCGGGCGAGGTCGGCCTGGACGGGGGTGAAACGGGCGGGGTCGGCGAGGCCCGTCAGCGGCGTGCCGAAGACGCTGATGATCTCGGCGGCGTGGTAGGCGCCGTAGCTCGGGACACCGGCGGTGGGCGGGAAGGCGATGGGCGCCGTGCGGTCGCGGAATTCGTAGGCGTACACGGGCGTCACGCGGGCGAGGGCGCGGGCGATGTCGTTGACCGGACAGGCGAAGAGCCCGTCGGTCACGAGGGCGGCGGCGGCCAGCCCCACCGTCGGGTAGTCGCGGGCCGCGTACTGGGCGAGGACGCGCGGCGCGTTCCAGCCCTCCAGCACGCCGACGAGGGCCCAGTACTGCCACACGGGAATGTCCGCCCGGGCCCCCAGCGGGGCCACGAAGAGCGTCCCCTCGTCGAGGTTGCTGCCGATCAATACGGGCACGCGGTTTATGCTCCCGTCCGCGAACACGTCCGCCGGGGCGCGGGGCACCGTGCCGTCACCGTACACGGGCGGCAGGTCGACCGCGCCGGGGGCCCGCTGCCCCGGGACGGGCGTGCCGAGCAGCCGCCCCACCGGCACCCCGCGCAGGCAGGCGGCGTCTCCCTCCGGGCAGCCGAGCGCGCGGGCGTACTCCCGGCCCGTGTTCAGCGCCTGGGTCACGGGCACCATGTTGATCTCGGGGGTGCAGGGCCCGCTCTGGAGGACCGCCTTGTCGAACAGGCCCGCCGCCCCCGGCGAGGCGAGCTGCGCGCACACGCTCATGCCGCCCGCCGATTCACCGAAGACGGTGACGTTGGCGGGGTCGCCCCCGAAGGCGGCGGCGTTCGCCCGCACCCAGCGCAGCGCGGCCTGCTGGTCGAGAAGGCCGTAGTTCCCCAGCGTCCGCCCCTCCAGCAAGCTGGGCGCGGCGAGGAAGCCCAGGGGCCCCAGGCGGTAGTTCACGGTGACGACGACGACCCCCTGCTCGCGGGCCAGCACCCGGGCGTCGTAATCGTTTCCCGCCCCATTCTCAAAGGAGCCGCCGTGAATCCACACCATCACGGGGGCGCGCAGGGCCCCGGCGGGAGCCGTCACGTTCAGGAAGAGGCAATCCTCCGACCCGCGCAACCCGCCGCCGATCTGCCGGGGCCGCGTCTGCGCGCACGCCTGCCCGGGGAGGGAGGCGTCACGCTCCCCCGTCCAGGCGGCGGCGGGTCGAGCCGCGCGCCAGCGCAGCTCCCCGACAGGCGGCGCGGCGTAGGGCACCCCCTGGAAGACCCGCACGCCCGCCTGCTCGCGGCCCACGAGCGTGCCCTGGGCCACCCGCGCCCGAACCGGAGCCCCCTGCGCGGCGGTGGGTGCCGCCTGCACGGGCGGCAGGGGCGTCTCCTGGGCCGACGTGGTGATGGATTCCTGGGCGCCCGCCCCGCCCACGAGCAGGGCCGCGAGAAGCAGCGAACGTGTACAACGTGCCATACGGCAGCGTATAGCGGTGACGCCAGACCGGGAAACAGGAGGGTCTTTGCCGAAGACCAATGCGTGACGCGGCCGACAATGGGAACCCGCCGCCGAACGTGGGGGGTCCGGGGCGGGGTCGGGAAGTGGGCTCAGGCGGGGTCGGGGGTCAGGCCGGGGTGGGCGGCGGGGCCGTCGGGGTCGCCCGCCGCCCTGGGGGGGCTCACGTCCGGCAGCGTGCCCCCCGCGAGGACGGTCCGCACGTCGTCCCCGGTCAGGAATTCGCGGACCATCAGGGCGTCGGTGAGGCGGTGGAGGACGTGGGCGTGCTCGGTCAGGAGGCTCAGCGCGCGGTCGTACTGCCCGTTGAGAATCTCGCCGAGCGCCCCGTCGATGCGCTCGGCGGTGTGGTCGCTGTAGACCCCCTGTTGCGGCCCGTAGCCGAGGTATCCCTCGCTCTCCTGCGCGAAGGCGATCTGCCCCACGCCCGACATCCCCCACTCGGTCACCATGCGCCGGGCGAGGTTCGTCGCCTGCTGGAAGTCGTTCGCCGCGCCCGTCGTCACCTGACCGGTGGCGACCTGCTCCGCCGCGTGCCCGGCGAGCGCCACGCAGATGCGGTCGAGGAGCGCGGCCCGCGTGTGGTGCATCCGGTCCTCCGGCGTATAGAGCGCCGAGCCCAGCGAGCGCCCCCGCGGCACGATGGTCAGCTTGTGCGCCTTGTCCGCGTGCGGGAGGAGTTGGGCGGCGAGGGCGTGACCGACCTCGTGATACGCCGTGACCTTGCGGTCGGCTTCCCGGACGACGAGGCTGCGACGTTCCGGGCCCATCAACACCCGGTCTCTGGCCTCGTCCACATCCCGCCCCGTGATCCGACTCCGCCCCGCCCGCGCGGCCTGCAACGCCGCCTCGTTGAGCAGATTCTCCAGGTCCGCCCCCACCATCCCCGCCGTCCGTCTCGCCACCACGCCGAGGTCCACGCTGGGATCAAGGGGCTTGGTGCGGGCGTGGATCCGCAGAATCTGTTCTCTGCCCCGCACGTCGGGGGCATCGACGACGACCTGACGGTCAAAGCGTCCGGGACGCAGCAACGCTGCGTCCAGCACGTCGGGTCGGTTGGTCGCCGCCAGGATGATCACCTCCTGCCCGCTGCCGAAGCCGTCCATCTCCACCAGCAGTTGGTTCAGCGTCTGTTCGCGTTCGTCGTTGCCGCCTTGCAGGTTCACGCCGCGCTTGCGGCCCACGGCATCGATCTCGTCGATGAAGACAATGCAGGGCGCACTCTTGCGCGCCTGCTCGAACAGGTCGCGCACCCGCGCGGCCCCGACGCCGACGAACATCTCCACGAAGTCCGAGCCGCTGATCGAGAAGTAGGGCACCTTGGCTTCCCCGGCCACCGCCTTTGCCAGGAGCGTCTTGCCAGAGCCGGGGGGACCGACGAGGAGCACGCCGTGAGGAATCCTCGCGCCGAGCTGGTGGTAGCGCTCGGGCTGGCGCAGGAAGTCGACGACTTCCTGCAAGTCCTGCTTGGCCTCGTCGCAGCCCGCGACGTCGGCGAAGGTGAGCTTGATCTGCCCCTCGGCGATCACCGCCGCCTTCGACTTTCCGAAGGTACTCGCGGCGTCGGTTCCCCCGCTCTGGCGACCGCGCAGCAGGAGGACGACCAGGCCGATGATGAGCAGCAGGGTGAGCAGGCCGCTCAGCACGGCGAGGGGGCTCAGGCGGGTGTTGGAAGCGAGGGAGACGTTGACCCCGGCGGCCTGAAGGCGGGCCAGGGTGATCGCCGGGTCGGCGGCGAGCGTGCGGGTCCGGTAGTCGCGGCCGTCTTCCAGGCGGCCGGTCAGCAGGGCGGTGTTGTTCTGGTACTGCACGGTGGCCGTCTCCACCTGCCCGGTACGCAGCGCGGCGGTGAAGTCTTCGAGCGGCAGCTCCCCGGGACGCCCGCGTGGGGCGACCACGCTGATCAGCAGCAGCAGCGCGATCACGGCGGCGGCCAGTCCCCACCCCCAAGAGGCTCGTTTCATCCGCTGGCCCTGCTCCCCTGGCTGCATTGTCCGGGCGTCATGCCTCAGTGTAGGGCGTGGGCCCCGGGAAACTCTGGAACCGAAATGGCGATGTTCGGCGGCCGGGTCCGGCCCGGCAGGACCCACCCCCTCCTTGACCCAGCCTTGAAGCTTGAGCGCACTGCACTCAACTCTATTGACTGCTGGCAACTGTGGGCTTATGCTGTGGTCAGTTTCAGAACTGCTCCTCCCGCAGGCGCAGCATCCCCCATAGCCAAGGAGTCAAACATGCCGAAAGCCGTAGGAATCGACCTCGGGACCACCAACAGCGTCATCGCCGTGATGGAGGGCGGACGCCCCGAAGTCATCGTGAACGCGGAGGGCGCGCGCACCACGCCCAGCGTCGTGGCCTTTAAGGGCGACGAGCGCCTCGTGGGCCAGATCGCCCGCCGCCAGGCCGCGCTCAACCCCCAGGCCACCCTCTTCGAGGTCAAGCGCTTCATCGGTCGCCGCTGGGACGAGGTGCGCGAGGAAGCCGCGCGCAGCCCCTTCAAGGTCAAGGAGGGCCCGGGCGGCTCGGTCCGCATCGAGGTCGCGGGCAAGGACTACGCCCCCGAGCAGGTCAGCGCGGAAGTGCTGCGCAAGCTCGTGCAGGACGCCTCCGCCAAGCTCGGCGAGAAGATCAAGGACGTGGTGATCACCGTCCCCGCCTACTTCGACAACTCGCAGCGCGAGGCCACCAAGCAGGCCGGTGAGATCGCAGGCCTGAACGTGCTGCGCGTGATCAACGAGCCCACCGCCGCCGCGCTCGCCTACGGGCTGGAGCGCAAGGGCAACGAGACGGTCCTCGTCTTCGACCTGGGCGGCGGTACCTTCGACGTGACGATTCTGGAGCTGGGTGACGGCGTGTTCGAGGTGAAGTCCACCTCCGGCGACACGCACCTCGGCGGCGCGGACTTCGACCAGCGGATCGTGAACTGGCTCGCCACCGAGTTCCAGAAGGAGCACAACTTCGACCTGCGCAAGGACCCCCAGGCCCTCCAGCGCCTGATCGAGGCCGCCGAAAAGGCGAAGATCGAGCTCTCGAACGCCTCCGAGACCACCATCAGCCTGCCCTTCATCACCTTCGACCCCGAGACGCGTACCCCGCAGCACCTGGAGCGCAACCTCACCCGGGCGAAGTTCGAGGAGCTGACCGCCGACCTGCTGCGCCGTGTGCGCCAGCCCGTCGAGCAGGCCCTGTCGGACGCCAAGCTCAGCGCGAGCCAGATCGACGAGATCATCCTGGTCGGGGGCTCGACCCGCATCCCGGCCGTCAAGCGCATCGTGCAGGAGCTGACGGGCAAGACGCCCAACGAGTCGGTCAACCCCGACGAGGCCGTGGCGCTCGGCGCCGCCGTGCAGGCGGGCATCATCCAGGGCGACTCGTCCTTGGGTGACATCGTGCTCGTGGACGTGACGCCGCTCACGCTGGGGGTGGAGGTCAAGGGCGGCATGGTCGCGCCGATGATCACCCGCAACACCACCGTCCCCGCCAAGAAGACCGAGATCTACACCACCGCCGAGAACAACCAGCCCGGCGTGGAGATCGTGGTGCTGCAAGGCGAGCGCCCGATGGCCGCCGACAACAAGTCTCTCGGCCGTTTCAAGCTCGAGGGGATTCCGCCCATGCCCGCCGGTCGCCCGCAGATCGAGGTGACCTTCGACATCGACGCGAACGGCATCCTGCACGTCAACGCGAAGGAGAAGACGAGCGGCAAGGAGGCCTCGATCCGCATCGAGAACACCACCACCCTCGACAAGGGCGACGTGGACCGGATGGTGCGCGAGGCCGAGCAAAACGCCGAGGCCGACCGCCAGCGCCGCGAACGGGTCGAGAAGCGCAACAACCTCGACTCGCTGCGGGTGCAGGCCCTCGGGCAGATCGAGGAGAACCAGGGCGCCTCCCAGGACGCCAAGGACAAGCTCAAGGCCGCCGCCGACGAGGCCGAGGAGGCCGTGCGCGTGGACGACGACGCCCGCATCGAAGCGGCCCAGAAGCGGCTGGAGGAAGAACTCCGCACCTTCATGACCGCCAGCCAGAACGGGGGCGGCCAGGGTGGCGGGCAGGACGGCCCCCAGGGCGGCGCGGGCCGGACGCAGGACGACGACGTGATCGACGCGGACTTCAAGCCCGCCGAGTAACGTCCGCTCCGTCAACAGACTTCAGGGGGAGAGGACGGCCAGCGTGCCCCTCTCCCCTCTCCTCTAGCCCCTATCTTCAAGGGCATGTTCAGAAGGCGAGACACCCCCATGACCAACAACGACGATCCCAAGAACACGAACGAGCCGGCGGCCACCCAGACCCAGGACGCCCGCCGCGACAAGACCATCGACGCCGACCTCCCGGAGACCGAGACGGACAACATGGACGAGGACGCCGATCTCGGCTTTCCCGACATGGACGCTGGCATGTTCGGGCAGGTGCAGGAGATGATGGCGAAGCTGGGGCGCGCCGACGAGCTGGAACGCGAGAACGCCGACCTGAGAAACCGTCTGGGCCGTCTCGCCGCCGACTTCGAGAGCTACCGCCGCCGCACCCAGGAGGACGTGGGGGCCGCCCAGGGCCAGGGCGTCGCCAGGGCCGCCGAGGCGCTGATGCCCGTGTACGACGACCTCGACCGCGCGGTGAGCATGGGCGGCGGCGACCCGGCCAAGCTGATCCCCGGCGTGCAGGCCGTGCAGGCGACCGTGCTGCGTGTCTTCGGCACCCTCGGTCTGGAAGCGACGGGCGAGGAGGGCGAGCCCTTCGATCCCCGCTGGCACGAGGCGCTGCAAGTCGTGCCGGGCGACGAGGACGACGTGATCGTGCAGGTCTACCAGCTCGGCTTCCGGATGGGAGACCGTCTGGTGCGACCGGCGCGGGTGGTGGTGAGCCGGAAGGGCTAGGAGGGTGATCCACGGTGGCTGACCGGAAGAAGACGCCAACTCCAGAGCGCGCGGCCCCGTCAGCCGTCAACGACCCGCTGCACGGCGTGACGCTGGAGCGCATCGTCACCCACCTGCGCGACGAGTACGGCTGGGCGGAGCTGGGGCGGCGGGTGCCGGTGCGCTGCTTTCAGCAAGACCCCAGCGTGACGAGCAGCCTGAAGTTCCTGCGGCGGGTGCCGTGGGCACGGGAGGCGGTGGAGCGTGAGTATCTGCGCCTGCGGCAACAGGAAGAGGTCAACCCCTTCGTTCGGTTGGTTCGGCAGGGCGCGCACCAGGAGCTTCTGGCCCTCATCGCCTCCGGTGACCCTTCCGCCTCCCAGGCCAAAGCCCACCTCGCGCTCGGGTGGATGCTGCGGCACCTCCCGGGGCAGGACGAGAAGACGCTGCGCCACGTTCTCCTCCCCGTCCTGGGCTTCGTGCAGGACGTGAACTTCCGGCCGGAGGGTGCGCCCATGCCGCTGCTGAGCCTCGCCATCGACCGGGAGGCGCCCGCCGCCTTCATCCGCGAACTCCTGAACCGGGGCGCGGACGCGAACGACGCCCGCTTCTGGCTCCCCCTCCTCCACACGACCGACGTGGAGGGGATGGCCTACCGGGAGAGCCGCCGCGCGCCGCGCACGGACGTTCTGGACCTGCTGCTCGCGCATGGGGCCGACCCGAACCGGGCGGACGAGCGGGGGTACACGGCGCTGGAGATCGCACGGGCCTACGGGCTGAAAGCGGTCCTCAACAAACTCTCCCCTCTTCTCTAGCTTCCCCGCTTCACCCACAGACGACAGAAAGGAGGTGGATATGGCCTACAAGGACTACTACGACGTTCTCGGCGTCTCACGCGGCGCCTCGGACGCCGACATCAAGAGCGCGTACCGCAAGCTCGCCAAGCAGTACCACCCCGACAAGAACCAGGGCGACGAGAAGGCGGCCGAACGCTTCAAGGAAATCGGCGAGGCGTACGCGGTGCTCTCCGACCCGGAGAAGCGGCAGGTCTACGACCAGTTCGGGCACACCGGGCAGGTGCCGCCGGGCTACGGCGGGGCGGGCGGAGGCTTCCAGGGCGGCGACTTCGCGGGCTTCGACCCCTCGCAGTTCAGCGACTTCTTCCAGGGCTTATTCGGCATGGGCGGACGGCGCGGCGGGGGCGGTGGGTTCCAGGGGGGCGGCTCCCCGGGCGGGCAGGTGAACCTCGAAGACCTGCTCGGCGGCATTGGCGGCACCCAGGGGCGAAGATTCGTGCAGAACGTGGAGGGCGAACTCCAGGTCACCCTGGAAGAAGCGTTCAACGGCTCGGACGAGGTGATCAACGTGGACGGCAAACGCCTGAGCCTGCGCGTTCCGGCGGGCACGCGCGACGGCAGCCGCCTGCGCCTCGCCGGGCAGGCCCCGGGGGGCGGCGACGTGCTGCTCACCATCCGGGTGCTTGAGGACGCCCGCTTCGACCTCGACGGCGACGACCTGATCACGGCGGTGGACGTGCCCGCGCCCGTGGCCGCGCTCGGCGGGGACGTGACGGTGCAGACGCTCGGCGGCGGCGGCCACCTCAGGATTCCCGCCGGAAGCAGCGGCGGGCGCCGGATGCGGCTGCGCGGCCAGGGCTGGCCGAAGAAGGACGGCACGCGCGGGGACCTCTACGTGCGGTTGAACCTCACCATCCCGAAGGACCTCGGCGAAGAGGAGCGGGAACTGTACCGCCGGTTGCGCGAGCTGCGGGAGTAGGGAGGGCGCCCGGTCGAGAGCGTTCGGCGGTCGGCAGACTGCTTCACCAGGAAAACGGGCCTCCTGAGCAGAACCGTTTCCTCTTCCGGGGACGGTTTCTTTGCTTGCGGGCTCGACGACCCGGACGCGGCCACCGAGGGCGGTCGGGGCAGCCTTATTGGCAGGTGGAGTGGCCGAGTACCATGAGAGGGCATGAAAAGACACCTCGCTCTGCTGGCCGCCTGCCTTCCCCTGCTGTGCGCGTGCAGCCAGGCCAGCGTGCCCGAACAGCTCACCCTTTACACGGATTCGGTCCTGGTGGAGTGCGGCGGCTTCACGGTCCCCGGCTCCATAGCCTGCTTCCAGACGTACCGCCTGCCGGAAAACACCCCCTACCATCGCTTCTTCAGGAACGAAATCCAGGGGTTCACCTTCGAAGCAGGCTCCGAGTACACCCTGCTCGTCTCCGTGAAGCGCATCGAAAACCCACCTGCGGACGGGTCGAGCCTGGAGTACACCCTGATTGGTGTGCTGGATCAGCGTCGCCCCTAGCCAGCTTCGCTCGCGCTCAGGACGACAATTCTTCTTTCGTCAAACGCTCCAGGGAACGGACGCACCGGGCACGTCATCCCCCAGCGTCCTCTGGTAAGGCTGGGCGTGCTGAGCCTGCCGCGCTGTCACCGAGCGGAAAGACGAGGGCTCCCTCCAGACTCGGAAGGGAGCCCTTCGCACTTGCCCGCCCTTAGCTGTTGTTGTTCTCGCTCGGCACGCTCACGCCCTGGAGGGCCTGCTCGTCGGCGTTGCCAATGGCGCGCACGGCGAGGTCACCGAGGCTGACCATCCCCACGACCCGCCCGTTCTCGGTCACGGGAATGCGGCGCAGTTGCTGGCGGCCCATCTCGTCGGCGGCGTCCTCCACGCTGGTGTCCGCGTCCATCGTGAACACGTCGCCGGTCGTGTAGTCGGTGACCGCCGTGCCGTAGTCGTGCCCGTAGGCGACCGCCCGGATCACGATGTCGCGGTCGGTGATGATGCCGGTGGGTCGGTCGCCCTCCATGACCAGCACGGCGCCGATGTCCTGTTCCAGCATCAGGGTGGCGACCTCCTTGAGCGTCGCCTGCGGGTCCACGGCGATGGGGTTGGGCGTCATGATGTCTCGAAGTGTCGGCATAGGTGAACCGTAAGCCCCGGGGCGCCGTCCTCTCGTGGGAACTTGCTAAAGAAGGCCACGAAAAGGGGAAGGCGCCCACTCCGGCGCCTTCCCCTGCTGACTGCTGATCGCTGACGGCTGACCGCCTACCTCATCAGCCAGTCGAAGCTCGTCTTCATCAGGGCACTGCGGCTCTGGGGCGAGAGCCCTTCCAGCCCGAAGCCCATGTTCACGGTGCGGTACTTGCCCGCGTCGTTCACCACGATGGCTCCGGCGTTCTCGCCCGCGTTCTGGGCCGTGACGCGGGGGCGCGCCGAAGGCTGCTGGCCCTGGAAGACCTGGCGCAGGATGGTGCCGACCACGTTGGCGGCGAGGCGCTCGACGAGTCCGCGCGGGTCCTGGACCTTCTGCTGGGCGCGGCTGCGGTTGGCGTCCACCCGGATGCTCTGGGCGGTGATCGTGCCCGCATTCGCGTTCGCGCTGCCCCAGCCCGCGACGACCGCGCTGCCGCCGAGGTCGGCGATCACGTCGGGGTAATACTGGTTCTTCGCGCTGCCGTCGGCGTTCAGGGTGAAGGCCGTGTTGCCGAAGGCCCCGCGCGTCACGAGTTTCGGCGTGCCGCCGCTGTCGGCCACGAAGCGCGTCTTGAGCACGTCCCGGTAGAAGTCGCCCGCGCCGATGTCGTAGCCGATGTCCTGCCCGGTGACAAGGAGGCGACCGCCGCCCGCGAGGTACTGGCGCAACGTGTTCTGGTCCTGCGCGGTGAGCGTGTTCTGGTACTGCTCGCCCGTCGCCCAGACCACGAGGTCGGCCTGCCGCAGCTCGCTCAGGGGCACGGGGCCCTGCGCCTGCACGTTCCACACGAAGGCCCCGCCGGACGCGGCGTTCGCCTTGACGGCATCGCGCAGCGCCCCCGTCACGTCGGCGCCCTGCCCCATGTCGTCGTCCACGAGGAGGACGCTGGGTTTCTTGCCCGCGCTCGGGGCGGGGGTCGGCGCGGGAGCCGGGGCCGGGGCCGGAGCGGGCGCGGGAGCCGGAGCCGAGGCTCCCGGCTGCACGTCGCGGATGAAGCAGGCCTTTTTCACGTTGACGATGGGGTCCACGCCCCACTCCTCGACTGTGCACTTGAAGCCGTCCGTGCCGATGCCGGTGGCGAACTTGCCCTGCGCCCCGAAGGCGGCCTCCTTCTTGCCCTGGAACTTGCAGTCCTCGAACTCCATCGAGCAGTACTCGAAGCCCGCCGGACCCGTGGGCCGCCCTGCCGAGGGAGCGGGAGCGGGCTGGGGCTGAGGTTGGGGTTGCGGCTGCGGCTGCGGCTGGGGTTGGGGCTGCGGCGCGGGCCGGTTGCCCTCCAGGTTCACCCCGAGCTTCCCGAGGGCGCCGGGCACGTTGATCACCCCGTAGCCGACGTTGTTGTTCTTGCTGCCCGCGTTGCTCGCGCTGGAGTAGAGGGCCTGCTTCACTGCGTCCACGCCCGTGCCCGGCTTGGCGCCCAGCATCAGGGCGACCGCGCCCGCCGCGATGGGGCTCGCCTGGCTGCTGCCGCTCAGGGCCCCGTACTGCCCGTTCGGGAAGGAACTCGTGATCTCCACCCCGGGGGCGGCGACATCCGGCTTCACGAAGACGCCGTTGATCTGGCCCTGCCACGCGACCGGGCCCCGGCTGCTGAAGCTGGCGACCTGCCCGCTTCGGTCCACCGCGCCCACCCCCACCACGTCGGGGATGTTGCCGGGGCTGCCGGTGGTCGAGCTGTTCGGGCCGAAGTTGCCGATGGCGAACACGGGCACCACGCCCGCCTTGAGCATGTTCTGGACCGGGGTGATGAACTCGTCGTAGGTGCCCGGAATGCCGAGGCTCATGTTCACCACGTCGGCGCCGTCGTCGGTGTCCGCGTTGTTGTCGGGGTCGAGGACGTACTGCATTCCCGCGATGACCTGCGCGAAGGTGCCCTCGCCGTTCGGCAGCACCAGGGCGCTGATCAGCCGCGCGTCGGGCGCCACGCCCACGCTCTTGCCGACGAGCAGGCCCGCCGTGTGGGTGCCGTGGTTGGTGGAGTCGCGCGGTCCGGCATTCGTGCGGTCGCCGTTGGCGTCGAACTCGGCGAAGGCGGCGAGCTTCCCGGCGAGCTCGGGGTGGTTCGGGTCGATCCCGGTGTCGAGGTGCCCGATGCGGACGTTCTGGCCCCGGAAGCCCGCCGCCCACGCCTGGGGCGCCCCGATGCTCTGGAGGTGCCACGGCGTGCCGCTGGGGGCCGAGGACTGGCTGAGCGCCACGGCGCGCGGCACCTGCACCCGGAAGTTCTCGAATACGGTGTCCACGAAGGGCAGCGTGGCGAGCACCCGGGCCTGCACGGGCGTCATGGGAAGGTACACGCTCTGGTCGAGCCACAGTTGGGTGGCCCGGCCCGAACTGAGCGCCTGGGCCACGAACCCGGCGGCGGGCCCGAGCTGGTTGATGCGGTTCTGGAGCTGCTGGCGGGCGTTCTTGAACAGCCCCCGGCCCCGCGCGTCGTTGGCGAACTTGAAGCGCACGATCACGCCGACCGTACTCTGGTCACCGCGCTTGGCCCG
Organism: Deinococcus aestuarii; assembly: GCF_018863415.1. Classification (NCBI taxonomy): domain Bacteria; kingdom Thermotogati; phylum Deinococcota; class Deinococci; order Deinococcales; family Deinococcaceae; genus Deinococcus; species Deinococcus aestuarii. The sequence goes on from NZ_JAHKSN010000004.1 coordinate 121,888, forward strand.
CTCCAGCAGGGTCGGCGAGAGGGACCCGGCGCTCGCCGTCGCCCCGCCGCCCAGGGCCAGGGCCGCCCCGAGCAGGAGAATGGCTTTCTTGGTTCTCATGCCACCCAAGCTAGCGGGGGGCCGGTGACGCGCCCTGAAGCCCCGGTGAGGAGTTCTTGAAGTGGGGTCAGGGGCGCGTCATCTTGGGCTCAGGAAGGCCCCGGGCGCCCACCCTTAGCGGGTGTAGCCGAAGATCACGCCGCCCTCGTGGATCGTGCCGTGCATCATGCTCAGACGGTAGTAGCTGAAGACGACCTGCCCCCCGGCGAGTTGCAGGAGTTGCAGTTGCCCGTTGACCCCGTTTTGCGTGACCGGGCTGTTGCCCTTGACCACCCACTCGTAGCCGCCGCGAATGTCGAGCGTGCGGTCGGGGGCGGCGCTCACCGGGATGGGCCGGGGCCGGGTGGCGAAACCCTCCGGGGTCCGCAACTCGCCCGTCGTGAGGTCGAGGACCAGCCCGCGCAGGACACCGCCCAGGCCGGGGGCGTCCCCGAACCTCAGGCGGTTGCCCTCCCGGCTCAGCGGCAGCTTGAGCACCTTGCCCGTCGCGGTCAGCACGGGCTGGAACACCAGATACCGCTCGAACTCGGTGCGGGTGATGCCCAGCCGCTCGTCGTAGGCGGGTTTTTGCCCCTTGGCCGCGCTCACCATCACGGCGCGCAGGGCGTCGGGGCTGCCGCCCGCCCGGGTGACCTGCTGCTGCAACGCCACCAGGGTCAGCCGGGGTTGCTGCTCCATGAACTGCACGATCTGCCCCGGCTGCGGCAACAGCGCCCCGAGCCTGGCCGCCCAGCCGCCCGGAGAGGGGAGCGAGGCCGTTCCCGCCAGCGCGAGCGCGCCCGTCACCGTGACGGCGAGGGCAAGCAGCGGTTGCAGGGGAAGACGGGCGGCTCTCATGCCGAAGGCGAGCATACGGCCCCCGGGTGAGAATTCCCCGTCCCCAGGCTCATCCCGCCTCACCCCGGCGTCAGGTGCCCGTCACCTTCGCGGCGGGCACCTGACGGGGCGGGCAGCGGGGGGCTCTACGCCTTGCCCACGCTCCCGAGCACGCCCATCTTGTGCTCGACAATCTGGCTCATCACCTCGCGGGCGGGCCCGAAGACCTTGCGCGGGTCGAACTCCTTGGGGGTCTTCTTCAGCACCTCGCGCACGCCCACCGTCATGGCGAGCCGCAGGTCCGTGTCCACGTTCACCTTGGCGATGCCGTGCTGGCACGCGAGGCGCAGGTCCTCGTCCGCGATCCCGGCGGCCTCGCCGATCTCGCCGCCGGAGTCGCGGAAGCGCAGGACGATCTCGGCGGGCACCCCGCTCGACCCGTGGGCGACGAGGGGGATACCGACGAGGCCGCCGATCCGCTCGATCCGCTGCTGGTCGATGTACGGGCGGCCCTTGCCCTTGTACGCCCCGTGCGAGGTGCCGATGGCGATGGCGAGGTAGTCGGTGCCCGTCTCCTCCACGAACCGCACGGCCTCCTCGGGGTCGGTCAGGAAGGCGTCTTTCTCGTCCACGACGACGTGTTCCTCGATGCCGCCGAGCCGCCCGAGTTCGGACTCGACCGAGATGCCCATCGCGTGCGCGGCCTCGACCACCCGCCGGGTCTCGCGCACGTTCTCCTCGAAGGAGTGGTGCGAGGCGTCGATCATGACCGAGGTGAAACCCATCCTGATCGCCCTCAGCGCGTTCTCGTACGAGGAGCCGTGGTCGAGGTGCAGGGCGACGGGCACGGTGGCGCGGGTGGCGATGTCGATGACGATGTTGGCGAGGTCCTGGCCGCCGTACTTGATGGCCCCCTCGGACATCTGGACGATCACCGGGGAGCGCAGTTTCTCCGCGGTGTGGATGATCGCCTGGGTGATCTCCATGTTGTTGGTGTTGAACGCTCCGACGCCGTACTTTTCGGCGCGGGCAGGAACCAGGATGTCGTTTCCGGTCACGAGCATGGGGGCCTCCTTTGGCGGGTTCCACTCTACCCGCCGTGAACGGGAGGGGGAACGAATCGGCTATCCCGGACGGGGGCGGTGCCCCAGCCCCGGGCGGTAGGATAGGTCCATGACGACCTCCACTCTCCCCGTGCCCGACTTCGCGGCGCGGATGGCCGAGCGGGCCCGGCGCATGAACGCGAGCGCCATCCGCGAGATCCTCAAGATCACCCAGGAACCCGACGTGATCAGTTTCGCGGGCGGCCTCCCCGCCCCCGAACTCTTCCCCATCGAGGACGTGCGCCAGGCGACGGACGCCGTGCTCACCCGCTACGGGTCGGCGGCGCTGCAATACTCCACGACGGAGGGGCACCCGCCGCTGCGCCGCTGGATCGCACAGCGGGCCGGAATCGAGCCGCACCACGTCCAGATCGTGACCGGCAGCCAGCAGGGGCTCGACCTCCTGGGCAAGGTCCTGATCGACGAGGGGGACGTGGTGCTCGTGGAGTCGCCGACCTACCTGGGCGCCCTCCAGTCCTTCCAGCCGTACGGGCCGCGCTACGTGCAGCTTCCCACCGACGACCACGGCATCGACACGGACGCGCTGGAAGCGGTGCTGAGGGCCCAGCCCGCCAAGCTGCTGTACGCCATCCCCAACTTCCAGAACCCGACGGGCCGCACGCTGAGCCTGGAGCGCCGCCGCCGCCTCGTCGAGCTGACGGCGCGGTACGGGGTGCTGGTGATCGAGGACGACCCCTACGGCAAGCTGCGCTTCACGGGCGAGGAGCTGCCGAGCCTCTACGACCTCGCGCTGGAGCTGGCGGGGGGGCCCGAGCGCAGCCACGTCATCTATTGCAGCTCCTTTTCCAAGACGCTCGTGCCGGGCCTGCGCGACGCCTGGCTCCAGGCCGCCACGCCCATCATCGGCAAGGTGGTGCAGGCCAAGCAGGGGGCGGACCTCCACACGCCCACCCTCAACCAGATGATCGTCACCGAACTCGTGGACGACGTGATGCCGCGCCAGATCGAACTCGTGAAGCGGGCCTACGGGGAGCGGGCGCGGAACATGGTGGCGAAGATCGGGGAGCACCTGCCCGCAGGCATCCACCACACCACGCCCGAGGGGGGGATGTTCCTGTGGGTCACGCTGCCGGAGGGGATCGACACCCAGCCCATGCTGGCGCGGGCGGTGGCGCGCAAGGTCGCATACGTGCCCGGCAATCCCTTCTTCGCGCTGGGCGGCGGGCACAACACCATGCGCCTGAGCTATTCGAGCGCGACGCCGGAGCAGATCGACACCGGGCTGAGAGCGCTGGGGGAGACGATCCGGGAGGCGCTGGACTGAGGGGAGGCAGAGAGTGGGGCGCGGGACGCGGGAGGTTCGTTCTTTCCCCGCTTCCCGCGCACTATCATCCTCCCCGATGAGCCCTGACCGCCCCCTCGGCGTCTTCGACAGCGGCGTCGGCGGCCTGAGCGTCCTCGCCGAGCTGCGGCGGGCGCTGCCGGGCGAGGACTTCCTGTACCTGGCGGACACAGCCCACGTCCCCTACGGCGCGCGGACGGACGAGGACATCCGCGACCTCACCGCGCGAGCGGTGGCGGCCCTGCACGCGCGGGGCGCCAAGGGCGTGGTCGTCGCGTGCAACACGGCCTCGGCCTTCAGCCTGACGCACCTGCGGGAGCGGTACGGGTCGGGCGAGGGGCCCTTCCCGGTGATCGGCCTCGTGCCCGCCGTCAAGCCTGCGGTCGCGGCCACGAGGTCGGGTGTGGTCGGCGTGCTGGCGACTCCGGGCACCCTACGCGGCTCGCTCTTGCAGGACGTGATCCGGCAGTGGGCCGAGCCTGCGGGCGTGCGGGTCCTGACCGCCGTGAGCGCCGACCTCGTGCCGCTGGTGGAATCGGGGCGGGCGGAGAGCGACGAGGCGCGGGCCGTGCTGCGGGAGGTGCTGACGCCGCTGAGGGACGCCGGGGCGGATCAACTCGTCCTCGGCTGCACCCATTACCCCTTCCTGGCGGGCAGCGTCCGCGCCGAGTTCGGGGAGACCTTCGCGCTGGTGGACAGCGGGGCGGCGGTGGCGCGGCATACCCGCAACGTGCTGTGCGGGGCCGGGCTGCTGCGGGAGGGCGGGGCGGGCGGGAGCGTCACCTACCTCGTGACGGGGGACCCGGAGCGGGCGCGGCCCGTCATCACCACGCTGGTGGGCGGGGCGGGGCAGAATACACAGGTTATGCAGGTGAGCACTTGACCGTTTCCCTCCCCGCCCGCGTGGGCCGTGACGCCCTGACCCCCCGCCCGCTGAGCGTCGAGCGCGGGGTGAACCCGCACGCCCCCGGCAGCGCCCACCTCAAGCTGGGGCGCACCGAGATTCTCGCCACCGTCAGTGTGGACGACAAACCCGCCCCGCACATGCGCGGCAAGAAGGAGGGCTGGCTGACCGCCGAGTACGCCATGCTGCCGCGCGCGACCACCGACCGACAGGCCCGTGAGCGCAACCTCCAGAACGGGCGGCGGCACGAGATTCAGCGGCTGCTGGGCCGGGCGCTGCGGGCCTCGGTGGACCTGCGGCACTTCCGCAACCAGACCCTCTACGTGGACTGCGACGTGCTGGTGGCCGACGGCGGCACCCGGGTCGCCAGCGTGCTCGCCGGGTACGCGGCCCTGCACGACCTCGCCGACCGGCTGATCCACTCGGGCAGGCTCTCCGAGTGGCCCCTCACGCACGTCGTGGGGGCGGCGAGCGTGGGGCTCGTCGGCGACGAGCTGCGGGTGGACCTCGACTACGCCGAGGACAAGGTGGCGCGCGCCGACCTGAACGTGGTCGCCACCGACGCGGGCCTGCTGATCGAGGCGCAGGGGGGAGCGGAGGAGGGGCCGATCACGCCGGAGGAGTACGTGCGGCTGCTCCGGGTGGGGGTGGAGGCGGTCGGGGGGCTCCTGCGCGAGTTGCACCGGCAGTTGTAGACCTCTCCCCCTGCGTGCTGCCGGGCTCCCGGGAGCGGGGTGCGCTAGACTCCCCGCGAGACCAAAGGAGGATGGGCATGGGTGTGACAGGATTTATCGGACGGGCGCTGCTGGCGAGCATCTTCATCAAAAACGGCCTCGATCACCTGCAAAATCCGGGGCCCATCGTGCGCGCGGCCAAGGGGGCCGAGATTCCCCAGCCCGAACTCGCCGTCAAGGCCAACAGCGCCGTGATGCTCGGCGCGGGGGCCCTGCTCGCCCTGGGCATCGCCCCCCGCGCCGCGAGCACGGCCCTCGCCGCCAGCCTGATCCCCACCACCGTGATCGGTCACCCCTTCTGGGACAAGAACGGCGCCGAGCGCTTCCACCAGCAGACCCACTTCATGAAAAACCTCGCCCTCTTCGGGGCGCTGCTGGCGGTGGGGAGCCGGAAGTAGGGGGAAGCGGTCAGCTCTCAGCCGTCAGCAGGGGGCTCCCGGTGGGGGCCTCTTCTTCTGGGTAAAGGGAGCTTGGGGTCAGGCCGCCGCCGGGCTCACGAAGGGCCGGGAGGATGGACGGCATGACCGACTACAAGAGCCGGGAGCTGAACGACCCCAGCGACATCGACCTGCAAGACACCATCGACGAGGGGATGCAGGGGGCCTCCGGCGACATGAACGCGAACGGGCTGGAGGGCGGGGCGGACTCCGAGCAGAAGCTCGAAGAACTGGGCGAAAACCTCCAGGGCCTCACGGGAGCGGGCGGGGGCGCCCTGCCGGGGCCGAGCGACACCGAGTAGGCGGAAGAAATTCGCGGGGCGGCACAGGTCCCGAGTGGGGCCGGTGCCGCCCTTTTCCTGTGACCCGCCTACAGCTCCAGTCCGTGCGGCGTCGGCACGCCCGAGGGAATCGCCGTCACCAGCACCTCGTACTTCCCGGTCACGAAGACCTTGAAGCCGTGCTTCTGAAGCTGGCGCCGGGCGGCGGCCACGTCGGCGAGGAGCAGGCTGAGGTCGGGCCGGGCGAAGTTACGCGTGCGGGCGCCGTAGCTCAGGAAGCCGTCCCGGTAACGGGCGTTCGGGAAGCCGAGGATCAGGCCCCCCGTGGGGGTCAGGTGCTCCCGCCGCAGGGCGCGGAGGACGCTTTCCAGCCCCACACCGGGGCTTTGCAGCAGGCTCAGCGCCAGCACGAGGTCGAAGCGGCCTAAGCCGGGGTCGGGGAGCGTGTTCACGTCGAGAGGCCGGAAGGTCGCGCGGGAGTGCCGGGCTCGGGCGAGCGCGAGGGCCGACTCGTCGAGGTCCACCCCGAGCACGTCGAAGCTCCGCTCCGGGAAGGCGAGGGGCAGCGCGTCCAGTTCCCGCCCCGCATTCACCCCCAGGGCGAGCACGCGCCCGCGGGCTGGCGGATTCACCCGCCTCAAGGCCTCCACCAGCGTGAACAGGAACATGGGGTCTTCGAGCTTGTCCACCCGGGCCCACTCGCCGCCCGCGCCGTAGCCCCCCGCGTCGGGGGCGGGCACGCTGGCATAGGTCCTCAGCCGCACCCGGACCCTCCCCGCCCCCGCCCGCTCGGGGGTGAGCAGATGCGCGCCCAGCAGCTCGGCGAGGTCGGCCCAGGTCTGCCAGGGGCGGTGCAGCCCGTACGGGCTGGGTTCGCCCGCGTAGAGACCCAGGCCCACGTCGGGATCGGGAACCGTCAACGTCACCTCCCCCCGCGCCGCCAGGGCCGCGCGCACGGCGGGCAGGATGACGGACAGGGGTTCGCGGGTGAACGTCAGGTCGGCAGCGGGGAGCACAGCTCGCAGGCTAGAGCGTGGGGACAAGAAAAGCCCCCGCCGGGCGTGAACCGGGCGGGGGGAGGAGGAGGGCTCAGCCCTGGAGCGCGGCGGCGAGCTGGCGCAGGCCGTCCTGGTCCTCGGCGGGGGCGGCGCTGGCGAGCCGCTCGGTCTCGCGGCCCAGGCCCGGCAGCAGGCCGGCGGCCTGATCCAGGTCACCCGAGGACAGGGCCCCTTGCAGCTCGGCGAGCTGGTCCACGAGCGTCTCGGCGCCCGGAACTCCGCTCAGGGTCTGGTGCCAGTCCATCACGACGCTCGCGGCGGCGCTGGGGTCCACGTCCGTGATCCCGCCCTGAAGAGCCTGCAAGGTCTGCTGAAGCTGTTCGTTCATGCCCTACCTCCTTTGAACTGGTCTTGCCCGGCCATCAGACCCCCCCGGGGGGCGGCAATATGTACAGGGTCCTACCATCTGCGCCCCGGCCGAACAGACATAGCGCCCCAGCCCACAAAGCTCTGGCCCCCCTTCCCGGAGATACTGCCCCATGAGCCCCTACCGCGACGCCGCGCACCTTCAGGCCCTCCTCGACCGGGTGCTGCGGCAGGGCTACGCGGCCCCCGAGGCGGGCCTGATCCTGCGCCAGCGGTTGGCCGTGGCCTTCGTGCTCACGGCGCCCGAGTTACGTGCCCGGGTGGACGGCCGCGACGGGCAGGAGGCCCACGTCACCTTCGGGGAGGAGGCTGCCGGGCCCGCCGACCTGACCTTCCAGATGGACGGCAGCGCGGCGCACGCCTTCTGGATGGGCGAGCTGAACCCGGTCGCGGCGATGTCGTCGGGGCGGATGCGCATCGGGGGTGGCCTGCTGCGCGCCCTGGCCCTCGCGCCGGGGCTGCCGCATCTCCAGCGGGCGTACCGGGAGGCGTACGCGGCGGACCCGGGGGAGGCTGGGCCCTTCTCTGAAACGGTGCGCTAGCGGGGGGCCGCCCGGGTCGCCCGCACGTTCAAGCCGTGCAGTTCCCGGTAGAAGTCGGCGTTCGGCACGTCCGCCAGGCCCAGGTCGGCGAGCGCCTCCTCGAAGGTGGTGTCGGGGTGGGCGGCCAGGCGGGCGAAGGAGGCGAGGTTGCGCTCGATCAGGGACGCGTCGTGCCCGCCGCCGTGGCAGGGCAGGATCACCGCCGGGTCCAGCGCCCGGAGACCCCGCATGGTGGCGAGCAGCACGGGCAGGTCGGCGTCCCTTTCGGCGTAGGGGAAGGGAAATTCCAGGGCGTCCGCCGCGAGCAGGAGGCGAGGTTCGGGAAGCCACACGACGAGTTGATCCGCGCTGTGCCCGGGGGCGGGTCGCAGTTCCAGCGTCAGGTCTCCCCCGTCGATGGTGAGGGAGCCGTCAAAGGTCACCGTCGGCGGGTGCAGGACCACTCCGGCGAAGCGGGCGTCCTCGGCCTGCTTGCGGGCCAGCTTGTCGCGTGCGGCCTGCGAGCGCAGGACTTCCCCCGCGAGGCGGCTCGCCAGGATGGGCGCGGGGTGCGGGCCGCCCGGCGCGAACAGCGCGTTGCCCCAGGCGTGATCGAAGTGGCTGTGCGTGTTGACGACCAGCAGGGAGCGCCCCGCCAGATCGCCCTGCAAGAGCGCCAGCATCTGCGCGGCCTCCCCCGGGGTGCCGAAGGTGTCCACGACGACCACGTGCCGCCGCGTGACCACGGCGAAGCAGTCCACCTCGGTGCCTGACCGGAACATCCGCCGGCCGCTCCGTGATCACGGGAAGCACGCTAGTACCCCCGGTGCGTGACCACCGCACCCCGCTCCTCCAGCCAGCCCGTCACCGTGCCGACCGCCGCCTTCACCCCCGGCGTGATGATGGGCCCCCCGAAGCGGGCGAGCCGGACGAGGTGGGTGCCGTCCCCCCGCCCGGTCACGCCGACGAGGACCTCCTGCGTCAGCTCCCCCTCGACGACGTGGGCGAGGCACACCCAGCCGTCCTTGCCCAGGCTGCGGTACAGGTCGAGGAGGACGACGGTCCAGCCGGACGGGTCCTCGCGGGTCTGCCCGCCGCGCGCCGTGTGTTTGCCGAACTCGCGGGGGCCGAACTCTGGCGGCAGGGTCAGGATGGCGTGGGGCACGTCGGGGGACTCCTCCTTAACGGGATAGCGGGTGACGGCCCCGTGGGGCACGTGCGGGTGAGCGGTCGGCGTGAAGCGGGCGTGATGGGCGCCCAGGCCCAGGTCGCGCCACTTCAGGGCGTACTTCGTCTCCAGGGCGGCGGGCGGCGCACCCGTGAGGTCCACCCGCATCACCCCGCTTTCCTCCGCCTCACGGCAGGCGAACTCGAAATACTCGTCGTGGTCGGTGGTGAGCAGGACCGCTCCGCCTGGCTTCAGGCGGCTGGCGGCGAGCCGGAAGAAGGGGGCGCGCAGCAGGCGGTGGTCGGTGTGCCCCGCCTTGGGCCAGGGGTCGGGAAAGTTGACGACGATGGCGTCGAGTGCGCCCTCCGGCACCACTTCCCGGACGAGGACGCTGGCGGGCAGTTTGGTGAGGACGGCGTTTTGCAGCCCCGCCGCCCGCAACCGCCGCTCCGCCTTGAGCAGGCTGACCCCGCTGAGTTCGACGCCGAGGTAATTGGGCGCCTCGGGGAAGGTGGCGGCGTGGTGCGGCCAGAACCGCCCGTCGCCGAAGCCCACCTCCAGCACCCAGGGGCGATCCGGGGTGTCCGGGTAGAGACGCGCGGCCGCGTCGGGGAAGTGGAAGTCGGAGAGGCGGGAGATCACGGCGTTTCCCCCCCTCCCAGCCTCCCCCACGAGGGGGGAGGAGTGAAGAGGAGTTCCCCCGCCAGCCGCGCCGCGTCCTCCAGCACCGAGGCGTAGGTGTGTTCGCCCGGCGTGCAGCGGCCCACCGCGTACACCCGCTCGAAGCGCCCCAGGCGGAAGCCGTCGAGTTCAGTTGGGGCCGGGGTCAGGAAGCGCACGTCGTAGGGCGGCGCCCCCTCCACCCCGGCGGCGGTCTGCTCGCCCCCGATCAGCCACACCCCGCTCCGGGCGAGGTCGTCGGCCAGGAAGTCGTAGGCGACCTCGGAAAGGCGCCCGGCTTCCTCCATCGTCTCGCCGATCAGGAGGCGGCCCTTGAGAAACGAACCGACCGCCAGGACGACGAGGCGGGCGCGCAGGGCCGGGCCCTCCCAGGTGGAGAGCGTGACCTCCCCCTCCCCCTCGTCCAGCTCGGTCACCGTGCTTTGCAGGAGGTGGATGCCCGCCGTGCCCTCGATCTCGGCCTTCAGGTGGCGGTGGAAGGTCCAGCCGTCCGTCTCGGGGGCGATCCGCCCGGCGACGAGGGCGAAGACGCTGCCCGGTGGAAAGCCCGCGCCCTCCACGGTCGGCTGATACAGGTTCCCGAGGTGGTCGAGGGCCTGCGAGACGAGGAGTACGTCGGCGCCCGAACGCGCGAGACGCCAGGCGAGTTCCGTGCCCGCGAGGCCCGCGCCGACCACGGCCACGTCGTAGAGGTGCCCCGGCTGCGGCTGGCTGCGGGGGTGAAGGGGTCCGAACATCAGGGGGGAGTGTAGAGCAGGCGGGGGGGAGACGGTCAGCTTGGATAAGCCTCACGCGCTCCCGAGAGCCACAGGAGATGGCGGGCCACCCCTTCGACGTGCTCGTCCCAGTGCGTCTGTGCGGTGAACTTCAGTAGCGAGACCGCCCCCAGGGGGTCCTGCCCTGCCAGCCGCAGGGCGCTCTCGAACTCTACAGCGATATCAGCCAGATCATCGGCAGCGTCGCCAATGTGGGTGGAAACATCATGGGTGAAGCCCTGTTCAGTCTCGCCGTCATAAAACCCAAGTTCGGGCCAGGAGTCGGAAATACGTGCCCGAAAGTCTCGGTAGAAAGAGCGCGGCTCGAAGTCGTCAGACCAACTCCAATCGTCGGGCAAACCCTGGACCTGCTGGAGCACCTCCAGAAGACGCTTCCTCAGTTCCAGAACTGACGCCGAGTTCCGCTTCAGAATCAGGAGTTGAGTAGGCTGCACGACTCCAGACAGGAATGCGGCGGCTTCCCGTTCCCTCACCGCTCCGTCTTCACCTGATACGACCCGTCTCCCTCGCCCGTGAAGGTCACGGTGCCCTGCTGGTCGGTGCGGTAGATGCGGACGTTGTTTTCCCTGTAGAGGTCGAGCGCCGTCTTCGTCGGATGGCCGTAATTGTTCTCGCCCACGCCGATGACGACGTTCTCGGGACGGACGGCGGCGAGCCAGGCCGGGTGGTCGCCGTTCGCCGCGCCGTGGTGGATGCTCTTGTAGAGCTGGAAGGGGCCCTGGATGTCGGCCCGGTCCTCTTTCAGCCAGGCTTCCGTCTCCGGCTTCTCGCTGTCTCCCGTCATCAGGGCGCGGAACTTGCCGAACTCGATGCGCACGCCGACGCTGTTGTCGTTCTGGTCGTCGCCCATCCCGGCGGGCGGGGCGATCACGCGGACCTTGACGGAGCCGAGGTTGACGACTTGATTGTTCGCCTTCTGGAAAGTGGTTCCCGCCCCCTCCAGCGCCGCGACGAGGCGTTCCCACGTCTGGGTCGTGCCCGCGATGCCGTTGTTGATAAAGAGGGTGGGTTTGGCCGCCTGCGCGGCGGGCACCAGCCCCGCGATATGGTCGGCGTCGGCGTGGCTGGCGACCATCAGGTCAATCTTGGTGACCCCGTAGGTCGCCAGATGCTCCCGCAACCGAACGGCGCTGCGCCCGCCGTCGTAGAGCATGGTCTTGCCCTCGGGGCTGGTCACGAGCACCGCGTCCCCCTGCCCCACGTCGAGGAAGCGGAGGGTGACCTGCCCGGTGGGGGTACCCGTCCCACCCTTCTCCTTCCCGCCGCCCCCCGCGCACGCCGCGAGGCTGACGATCAGGCCGAGCACGAGCACGCCCGCGAGGTCGCTGGTGCTGGGGCCGTGGTGGCCGACCCTGCCGTTCTTGGCCTTAGCAGCCCTCTTGCGGATGGGGGCTTTGGAGGTTGCCTTCTTGCCGCTCACAGGGTGATCTCCCCTTCCCCCTCGCGGGGCGTCGCCGCGTTCAGGCGGTCAAGGTCGCGCTGGGCGGCCTCACGGCGCGCCCTGGTTTCCAGCGGCAGGAGGCGGACGGTCACGCCGTCGGGGCCGTCCTGCACGGCGAGGAGGTCGCCCTCACGCACCCCGTCCGGCAGGGCGGAGAGGGGCAGGTCGAAGGTGCGGCCGTCCCCCCGTTCTATCCGGGCGACAGGGCCACGCGGGCCGTCCTCGATGCCGTCCACCGTCCAGCGTTCGGGGCCGTGGAAGTCGCGGCGTTCTTCGTCCTTCACCTGTACAGCGTAGCGCGGCGAACGGCCGAGCTGGGGGACGTGCCACACTGCCCCATGCACCACGGCCTGACGCTGAGAGACGGCGACCTGAACCTGCGGCCCCTGACGGAGGGGGACACTTCGGCGCTGTGCGTGCTGGCGGTGGACTGCGGCGGCGAGTTGCGGTGGATGGGGTCGCCTCCGATCCTACCCGCCTACTACCGGGCCGCGCTGGACGCCCCCGACCAGATGCCCTTCGTGGTGGAGGTCGGCCACGAGCTGGCCGGGAGCACCCGTTACGGCGACATCCGCACCGCGAATTCTGGCCTGGAGATCGGGTGGACGTGGCTCCACCCCCGCTGGCACGGCACGGGCACAAATCGCCGCATGAAGCGCCTGCTGCTCGCCCACGCCTTCGAGGAGATGGGGATGGAGCGGGTGCAGCTCAAGACGGACCTTCTGAACACCCGCAGCCAGCGGGCCATCGAGGGACTTGGGGCCGTGCGTGAGGGCGTGCTGCGGCGGCACATGCGCAGGCCGGACGGGACGATGCGGGACACGGTGATGTACTCGGTGACGCGGGAGGAGTGGCCCGCTGTGGCCCGGCGACTCGCCGAACAGACCTAGCCTCCCCGAGCGACAGGGGCGGCCCCCTTCTTCCCGGTCGGCCGCCCCTCTTCCCGCTCAGCCCTCCTCGTACTCCAGATACGTGTAGCCCAGCAGCTCCTCGCCGTAGTCCTCCAGCAGTTCGTTCTCCTGCTCGGGGGTCAGCGTCCCTGCCCCCAGGGCGGCGTCGGCCTGATCCTCGATGGAGTCGCGCAGCATGGGTTCCTCGTAGCCCATCGACTCGATCATGCGCCGCGCCTTCTGGCCGCGCACGAAGAGGTCGAGGTGGAACTTCCCGCCGGGCCGCACCGTCACGTGCGCCTCGTTCACCTTGCCGAAGAGGTTGTGCGCGCTGCCCAGCACGTCCTGATACGCGCCCATCAGGAACACGCCCAGGTAGTAGGGCTCGTGGCCGGGCTCGTGCAGCGGCAGGGTCGCCTTCACGTCGCGCAGGTCGATGAACTTCTCGATCTTGCCGTCACTGTCGCAGGTGATGTCCACGATGGTGCCCTGGCGGGTGGGCTTCTGGTCCAGGCGGTCCACCGGCACGATGGGA
>NZ_JAHKSN010000004.1:137500-268146 GCF_018863415.1 Deinococcus aestuarii
TCGCGCGGCTGGCGGCTCCCACGGGTGACCTCGCCCCCGCCCTGGAGCGCGTCTTTCAGGCCATGCGGTCGCATCCCTTCCTGATCGCGGGCACCGGGCGGCTCGACACCACCCTGATGCCCCTCGTCCCCGGTCTCGCCGCCAAGATGGGCGCGGAGGCGTTCTACGGGCTGGCGCTGCGGGAGACGCCACGCGGGCCCCTGGGCATCGCCTTCAAGATCATGGACGGCGGCGAACGGGCCCGCCCCCACGTCACGCTCGCCGTGCTGCGGGAGTTGGGCGTGCCCGTCACGGAGGAGCTGCGCGCCCTCGCCCCCACCACCCTGCATAACTGGGCGGGGCGGGAGGTGGGGGCGGTGGGAGTGGAGCTGGGCCTGGAGTGGGCGGAGCGGAACCCGGCTGGATAATTTGACACGGACCGTATAAGACGCTATCTTCTTTCCATCACCGCCCGAGAGGCGGCTTTTTTATTGCCTCTCCTCCCCCACGTCCTGCGTCCCTCGCCCCACCTCCCCCAACCTCCCCTCCACCGCCGCCAGCGCGAAGGCGTATTCCTCGGCCTCCTCGTTCAGGGCGTCGTAGCGCCCGCTGGAGCCGCCGTGTCCGGCGCCGAAGTTGGTCTTGAGGACCAGGACGCCGCTGCCGGGGGCGGCCAGGTCGCGCAACCGGGCGACGTACTTGGCGGGCTCCCAGTAGGCGACGCGGGGGTCGTTCAGGCCGGTCGAGACGAAGAGGTGGGGGTAGGTTCCGGGCACGAGGTTGTCGTAGGGGCTGTATCCCCGCATGGTGGCGTAGGCGTCCGGATCCCCCGGGTTGCCCCACTCGTCGTACTCGCCCGTCGTGAGGGGGATGGAGGCGTCGAGCATGGTGGAGAGCACGTCCACGAAGGGCACCCCCACGAAGGCGGCGCGGAAGAGCCCCGGGCGCAGGTTGACGGCGGCGGCGGTGAGCAGTCCCCCCGCGCTGCTGCCCATCGCCACGAGGTCGCTCGCCACGCCCTCCGCCTTCAGGTGTTCGGCGGCGGCCAGAAAATCGGTGAAGGTGTTCATCTTGTGTCCCAGCCGCCCGGCGTCGTACCAGCGGCGACCCAGCTCGGACCCGCCCCGGATGTGCGCGATGGCCCAGACCCAGCCCCGGTCGAGCAGCGGGAGGCGCGTCGGGCGGAACTCGGGGTCGGTGGGGTAGCCGTAGCTGCCGTAGCCGTACAGCAGCGTGGGAGCGGGCAGGCCGGTGTCGCGGCGCCGCACGAGGCTGACGGGCACGCGCTCGCCGTCGGGTGCGGTCCCCCAGCTCTGCTCGGCCACGTACCGCGCCGGGTCGTAGTTCGGGACGGGCGTCGCCTTGACGAGCGTGGTCTCCAGGGTGTTCAGGTCGAGGTCGCGGTCTTCGGCGGGCCGGGTCAGGCTGGTGTAGGCGATGCGAGCCGCAGCCGTGCCGAAGACGTGGTTCGGGCCGATGCGGACGGTGTAGCTCGCCTCAGAGAACTCCACGCGGCGGGCCTCGCCGTACCCTCCGGCCATCCTGGGCAGCACCCACAGCCGCGTGAAGCCGCTCTGACGACCCGACACGAGCAGGTGCGAGGCGAACAGATGCATCCCGGTCAGGTAACGCGCCGGGTCGTGGGACAGCACGCCCCCGGCGTCCTCCCAGGTCAGGCCCTCCCTCTTCGGCAACCGCACCAGCCGGAACTCGGTCGCGCCCCCCTGGTTGGTGAGGGCGAGCCAGTGATCGCCGCCGTCCGTCACCGCGTATTCGACGCCGCGCTCGCGGGGCAGGATCACCCGTGGTCGTCCCCCAGGCTCGCGCACGTCCAGGTCGTGCCACTCGGCCGTGACCCCGGCCCCGCTGACGACGAGCAGGGTTTCGCCGTTCTCGGAGAGGTGGGCCACCGCGCGGAAGGTGGGGTCGTTCTCCTGATACAGCAGCTCGTCGGCGTCCTGGGGCCCGCCGAGGGTGTGTCTCCAGAGTTCGGAGGGCCGCTGCGTCCCGTCGTCCCGGCCATAGAAGAGGTGCGAGCCGTCCGCGCCCCAGTCGAGCGTCCAGCCGTTCACGCCGGTCAGCGGCGGCTCGGCCAGTTCACCCGTCTGGGTGTCCAGCACGCGCAGCTCGAACACCTCCTGCCCGGTCACGTCGAGGAGGTAGGCCCAGAGGCGCCCGTCGGGGCTGGGGCGGGCCGCGTACACCCAGACGTTGGCGTGGCCCTCGCGCTCGGCGAGGAGGTTGAGGTCGAGGAGGACCTTTGCCCCACCCCCGGACACGGGGCGGCGCAGGAGGAGGGGGTGGGCCCGGCCCTCCTCGGTGCGGGTGAGGTAGAGCCAGTCGCCCTCGCGCACGGGGGCGCCCTCGTCGCGCTCCTGCACGTGCGAGAGGAGGTCCTGGGAGAGGGCCCGCTGCATCTCCCGCAGGGGCGCCATCACCTCACCCAGATGGGCGTTCTCGGCGTTCAGGTACGCCCGCACCTCGGGGTCGGCCCTGCCCTGGGTCTTGAGCCAGTGGTAGCTGTCCGGGCGGTCCTCGCCGTGCAGGGAATGCGTGACGGGCTTCTTCGCGGCGCGGGGCGGGGTGGGGGCCATGCCCGAGCGTATCAGGGGGCGCTACCCTGACCCCATGTTCCGCCGAGACCCCGTGCGCCAGGCCCTGCGAGAGGTGGGAGACGTGCTCGGGAGGGACCTGCACAGACCGCTTCCCCTCGTGCGCGCGGCCCTGCGGCGGGGCGGGGTGATCGGCGCGGCGCGGGGCGGGCGGGCCGTCCTGGTCGGTCTCGGCGGTGTGCCCCGGGAGGGCGTCTTCGAGCTGGCGAGCGTGACCAAGCCCTTTACCGCCGCGCTGGCGGACGCGCTCGCGGGCTCGGGGCGGGTGGAGTGGGACGCGCCCCTCGCCCGGCTGGGCGGTCCCTTTCGCCCCTTCCCCGCCTTCGTGACCCCGCGCGCCCTGGCGACCCACACGGCGGGACTCCCCCCCCACCCGGCCCGCGCGGTGGTCACGACCTTCACCCGCTTTCAGGACCCCTACGGCGGCATGAGCGCCGCGGGCGCCCTGGCGAGCGCGCGGCGCTGGGCGAACCGGCGGGCGGCGGGCCGCTTCGCCTACTCGAACCTGGGGGTGGGCGTGCTCGCCCTCGCCCTCGCGCACGCCGCGGGCGAGGATGTGGACGCCCCGGGCTTCGGTCGTGCCCTGGCAAGGCACGTCACCGGGCCGCTGGGGCTGGCGGACGTGTCCCTCACGCCCACCCCCACCCGGCTCGTCACGCCGACCGCCACCCTCTTCGGCGAGGGGGTCACGGGCTTCGGGCCGCTGGCCGGGGCTGGGGGCCTGTTCGGGACGGCGGCGGACCTGCTCTCTTTTGCGGCGGCACACCTGGAGGGTCGGGCGGGGGAGGCGTGGCAGGCCGTCATCCACCCCCCCGGCCTCCCCCCCCACCGGACGGGCGTGGCCCCCGGCTGGTTCGAGACGCGCGGCGTGTGGTGGCACGACGGGGTGGCGCGCGGCACCCGCACGGCCCTGGGAATGCGGGCCGCCGACGGGGCGGCTGTCGTCCTCCTGGCGAGGGGCGGCCTGCCGCTGGTCGGCCTGCGGGGGGCGGTTCCGGCGGCGCTGCTGGCGCTGCTGGGAGCAGGGGATGAGGCGTCAGGTCTCGGGGGTGAGAAATGAGGCCTCGGCGTTTGCCAATTCCCGGTCCCTAGTTCCCGACCCCTCCCTCCGGCGGCACCAGCCACGTCACCGCCCGCGCGTCGCTTAGCCCGCCGAGGAGCCCGGTGGGGTTCCAGTTGCCCTGCTGGAGGCCGAACACCGTGTCGTAGCGCGTCAGGTCGGTGCGGGTCAGGGCGTAGAGGTTGCCGTCGATGCCGAAGGACACGTCGCGCAGCTCGGCGACGCTCGCGACGACGGCGGCGCTCGTGCGGGTGCCGTCCCACAGGCGCAGGGGCTCGCTGCTGTTGCCGCTGAGGGTGGTGTCGCGCCACGCGGCGATCAGGTTGGCCGCGCCGCCCGTGCTCGCACTCGTCCAGAGGCGGTCCACCCGCCCCGCCCCGAAAGCGCCCAGGGTCGCCGCCGCGTTGGGCACGCCCACGTCGGTCAGCGGCTGGATGCCCGTGTCGGTCGCGGCGTAGAGCACCCCCCCGAAGGGCGCGAGGTCGCGGATGACGGGGGTGGTGAGGGGGGTGCTGGCGACCGCGACGAGATCCCCGGTGTTCTCCTGAGCGACGCGGATCGTCTCGCTGCCGCCGCCGAGCGCGGGCCGGGCGACGACGGCCCGGTCGCCGATCACGGCGATGCTGGTGCGGGGCGTCTCCGGGGTGAAGACCACGACGGTGAGCACGGGCAGGTTCGCCGTCCAGACGATTGAGCCGCCCTGGCGGTACAGGGCAAGTTGCTGCCGACCGTTGCAGTCGCTCAGGGTGAGCAGCCGGTCGCGGGCCGCGCTGACGGCCGTGCTCGTCAGGCAGACGGGCGTGAAGGGCGGGGGCGCGAAGGGCACCGGGTTGGCGAGGTTCACGTCGCGGCTCTCGATCCCCGCGCTGCGGGTGAGCGCCACCCGCGTGCCGCCGGGCAGCGTGTCGAGGGTGACGCCCCGGTTGTCACCTAGGGGAACGCTCACGTCGGCGGCGCTGCCGTCGGGGGTGACGGTGCGCAGGGTCGCGCCCCCGCCTTCGAGCACCGCGAGGCGCAGGGCGGGCGGCACCTCCTCGGTCCCGGTGCAGGCGGCGAGGAGACCGGGCAGGAGCAGGGCCAGGGCGAGCGGGCGCGGGGGGAGTGCAGTCATGGTCGGGGCCTCCTTGGGATGATGCTGGGGGGGGGACCGCTCAGGGCAGCAGCGGGAGGCTCAGGCCGTCCTCGCCGTAGTTGAAGAGGGGATAGGCGGTGCTGCCCGGCAGGCCGATGGCGAGGCGGTAGCGCCGGACGCTGAGGTCGATCTCCGCCTGGAGGGCCCAGCAGCAGCGGTCGATGGTCAGCCCGATCACGGGCGTGAAGTTCCAGGGGCCCACCCGCTCGCCCCCCTGCCACACGACCGTCTGGCGCAGGCTGGCCGTGAGGTAGGCCCCCGGCCTCGGCCCGTTGCCCAGCGCCACGCCGACGCGAACGGGGTCGAGGACGAGGGTGTCGGTCGCAACGTCGTCCGGAAAGGTTCCGCTGCGGGTGCGGGTGTACACCACCCGGCCCGAGAGCGCCGCCCGCGAGCCGAACTGCCACGCGGCGTTGAGGTCGGCGCGGGAGAACTCGGTGCGCGGCTGGTCGAGGCCCGGCGTGTTCAGCACGGCGGCCACGGCGAGGCTCTGGCCGGGGCGGGTGGCGCGCAGGGTGCCCGTCACGCCCGGGCGCGTCCAGCCCTGGCGCCGGAAGTCGTAGGGGCCGCCGTAGGTGAGCTGCCAGTTCGTCGCCCGCCCCGCCGCCGTGCCCACGCTGAAGGTGACCGTCCCGCTCTCGCGCGCCGTCTCCGGCTGGTCGAGCAGCAGGTCGTGGGCGGTCGAGAGGGTGTAGTCCCCGCGCCACGTCAGCGCGTAACTCCCGGTCAGGCGCGAGGTCAACAGGTCGAGGTTCTCGCGCGCCGTGACGCCGACCGGGTTGAGCACCGTGTCGAAGGTCGTCGCCGCGCTCGCCTCGAAGCCCACCGCGCGCAGGCGGGGCGTGGCGACGTCGTGGGTGGCGTACACGCTGAAGTTGTTCGTGCGGATGTCGCCCGTGACGGTCGCGCGCACGGTGAAGGGGTCGTAGCCCCCGGTGCGGGTGTAGCTCCCGTTCGCCGTGAGGGTGAGGTTCGGCGCGGGCCAGCGGCTGGAGCGCGTCGCCGTCTCCGGGCGGGCGGGCACGGCCGGGCCCGTGGGGGTGGCGGGCCGGGCGGGTGCCGCGGGCGTGACCGTCACCCGGCCCGAGTTCGGGTCGCCCAGGGTGACGTTGAAGTTCGTGCTCTCCAGCTCGCCCGTGCCGAAGTGGTACGCGAGGTTGTAGGTCAGGCTCACGGGCGGGCGGTTCACCCCGAGGCGAAAGGTGGCCGGAAGCTGCCCCGACGAGTCCGGCGGCAGGATCAGGTCGCGGGTGTACGTCGCGCTGAAGGTCGTGTCCCTCACCGGCACGGTGTTCAGCAGGAGGGTCAGGGGCGCGCTCAGGCGGCGGCCCGCCACCGCGTCGAAGGCGAAGGGGCTCGTCCCCTCGATGCGGATGTAGGCGTAGCTCACCCCGAAGGTGTTCGTCTCGTTGAAGCGCTGGGTGATGGTCCCGCCCGCCTCCAGGTTCACCGTCCGCGCGCCCGTGCCGTAGTAGCGCCCGGTGAAGGTGTTGCGCAGGCTGAGGTCGGCATTGCGCCACGGGCTCGCCGTGAAGCTGATCGCGTGCGTCTCCTCCAGCCGGGTGGTCGAGATGTTGATTCCCTGCGAGGTCGCGCTGCGCGAGAGGGGGTTGCTCTGCCCGGTGTAGCGCCCCGCCGAGACCCGGAAGTCCGCGCTCAGGCCCCCCAGCGTGACCGGCTTGGGGTCGACCACGAGTTCGGGCTGCCGCAGCGGCGTGGTGAGTGCCGTGGTGGGCTCCGGGCCGTAGCGGTCCACGTAGTTGAGCTGGGCCGAGAAGAGGGGGTACTCGACCTGCGCCCCGAAGTTCACCCGCGTCACGCCGCGCTCGGGGTCGGTCTCACTGCGCCCGATGTCGCGCCGCACGACGTTGAGCGAGTAGTCGAGGTCGCGCACCGCCAGGGTGAGGGGCACCCGGCCCCGCGCGGTGAGGTCGAGGTCGAGGTCGTAGCCGACCCGCTGGGTGCCGTCCGCCGCGAAGGGCCTGGGCAGGGCGAGGGTGTAGAGGTTGATCCGGTCCACGAAGGGCAGCGGCGCGTAGGAGCGCAGGCTCACCCCGGCGCCGATGCTGGGGTCGCGGTTCTCGTAGTAGCGCAGCAGGGTGGTGCCCAGGGTGCTGGTGCCCACGCTGAAGGGGAGGTCGGCCTCGATGCTCAGCCCGTCCGGGGCGCCGTTGCCGACGACGAGCCGGGGCTGGCGCTCGGGATCGTTCAGGGGCAGCACCACGACGGGGAGATACAGCACCGGGAAGTCGGCGAGGAGGAGCTGCGCCCGGTAGGCGACGAGGCGGTCTCCCGGGTACACGATCAGCCGCTCGGCGCGGAAGGCGTAGTCGTTGGGCGTCCGCCCGCACTTGGCGCAGGGGGTGAAGTACCCCTGGGTGGCCCGCAGTTGGCCGGGCACCCGCTCGACCTGCCCGCCGCGAATCTCCAGGTCCGCGTCGCTGATGATGACGTCCTCGCCCGTGAGCTGCTCCTGCCCGAGGTCCACCACGAGGTCCTCGCCCGTGAGGGTCTGCCCGTCGCTCGCGGTGCGGTACATCGCCGCCCCGACGAGGGTCAGGGTGCGCCGGGTGCGGTTGTACTCCACGCGCGTGGCCCGCACCACGTCGTCGTCCACCCGCAGCTCGACCGGGTTGCCCTCGCCCCCGCCGATGATCACGATCTCCTGGTCGTCCAGGCGGCGCAGTTCGAGCGTCTGCGCCTGCACGATCCGCACGGTGCGCGCCTCGGCACTCCCCAGCGCAGCCGCCCCGGCGAGCGCGGTGAGAAGGCCGAGGGCCCCGCGCCGCAGCCGTCTCCCTCCGCGCCGGACGAGGTGCTGGGCCCTACTCGACATGGGCCACGTTCAGCGCGAACACCCCGGTCGAGGGCCGGGGGTCAATCCCGGCGAGGACGGGCCGCGTCTCCCGCCCACCCGCGAGCAGGCCCAGGGTCGTGCCGGGGTAGTAGAAGCCCAGAATCTGCGGGTGGGTCATCCCCTGGCGCGCGAGGCCCAGCGCCCCGTACTGCGAGAGGCCCACCCCGTGCCCGGCCCCGAAGCCCTCGACGACGAGGGGCGTGCCGGGGCCGACCGGGCCGCCGAGGGTCGCCCGGCTGCTCGTCCCTCCGAGCGCGCGGACGAAGCCCCCCGCGTTCGCCCCGGAGAGCAGGGCCGTGCCCCCCGTGCCCGTGAGGGTGATCTCCTGTGCCCGGCCCGACACGCTCGCGCGGGTGACCCGCACCGAGGTCAGGGCGCCCACCTGCACCCCGTAGCGGGCGGCGACCTCCTGCACGCGGGCGGCGGCGACCTCTAGCCGCCAGCGCGAGCGCGGCCCGCCCGCCGAGTAGGGGTCGGCGCGGGCGATCAGGTACGGCAGGTCGCGGCCCCAGACCTCCGCGCTCGACGCGGTGAAGCCCCCCGAGTCGCTGGAGAAGTAGGTGCTCGCGGGCCGGCCGTCAAAGGCGACGACCTCCCCGGCGGTCGCCCGGATCGCCGCGTCGGTGTTCGCGCGCTCGGCGCCCACGCCCCGGTAGACCTGGCAGCTCTCGGTGGCGCAGGTGTCGTAAGGCAGGGCCGGGTTCACCCGCGCGGCCACGTAGGTGCGCGCGATCACCGCCTGGGCGGCGAGGGCGGCGGCGGGCCAGGAAGGGGGCATCTCGGCGGGGACGACCCCGCGCAGGTAGTCCTCCACGTCGAGGACGTTGATCCCCTGCACCGCGCCGCGCTCGGCCCGCAGCAGCACCCCGCCCCGGTACGCCCGCCCGCCGATCTCCACGACGCTGCCCGGCGCGGGCGGCAGGTAGAGGGACGCGCTGCCCGCGTCCGCCCCGTTGAGGGTGAGGCTCGCGCCCCGCACGCCGACGGTCCACACGCTCGGGGAAGGCGCCGGGGCGGCGACCTCGGGCGCGGGCACCGGGGAGACGGGGGTCAGGCCCAGGCCGGGGGGGGTGACCGGGGGAGCCGGGGCCGGGGTGGGCACGCGCACGTCAAGCTGCGGGCCGCTCGAGACCAGCACCCTCACATTCAGCGCCCCCGCGCCCGAACCGAGCGCCAGCGCAAGCATCAAAAACCGCATCTGCCCCGCGAGTATAAGCGGCCTCCTCTGTACCCGGTCTGACAGGACCGTGAGAGGCGGCACATCTTCCGAAACGGCCCAGGACGGCACGGTCGGGCGCCGCCGGGGCATCATGAGGGCCATGAGCACGGGACGGGGGGGGGCGGGGCGCGTGTGGGCCCACGTCGGGCAGGCCTTCGCGGAGACGGACTACGACGTGGTGGTTCTCGGCGCGGGGCGGATGGGCACGGCCTGCGCCCTGTTCCTGCGGCGGCTCGCCCCGGGCCTGCGCCTCCTGCTCGTCGAGCGCGGCGGCCTTCCCAACGAGGAGGGGGCGACAATCCTCGCGCCGGGGGTCTGGACCACCCTGGGCGTGCCGCCGGGCCGGGGGGGCGAGGCGCGGTGGGGGCGGGCCTTCCTCGCGGGCGGACTCGGGGACGCGCCCTTCCAGCCCCGGCCGCTGCTCGACCTCCACGCCCACGCGGTCCCGGGCGCAAGGTCCACCACCGGCACCCTGACCCGCTTCCCGGAAGCCGCCGCCCTGGTCCTCCCCACCGCCCTCCCCTTCGCGCGGGTGGACGAGGAGGCCGCGACCTACCGCCCCGGCCCGGTCGCCCTCGCCTGCGGGCAGGGCGCCGTGCGGGCGGGGGCCGACCTGCTGCTCAACACCCACGCGCACCTGATCCCCGGCGGTGTCCGCCTCGACCGCCTGACCGTGACGAATACGCACGAGGTCGTCACCCACGAGACGCGCGAGGTGCGGGCGGGCGGGGTGGTCGTGGCGCTGGGCGCCGACGGTCCGCCCGCCGTCGAGCATGACCTCGGGGCGCACACCGCGCACGGGCGCGCGTACCGGCAGACGCCCCGGCTGAACGTCCCCAGCGATGACCGGACCCCCACCCTGCGCGCGGGCGGGCTGACCCTGCGCCCGGTGGGCGGCGGCTTCACCCTGATCCCGCCGGTCCACCACCGCGACCCGCAGGGCTACAGCCCGGCCGGGGGGCGGCTGACCGGCGTGCCCGTCGGCGTGCGGCGCGAGACGCTGGAGGACCTGATCGCCCTGATGGACGCGCTGCCGCCCCTCGCCACGGGGGCGCTGGAGGTGGGCCGCAGCCTCGCCGACGTGCCCGGAGCGTGGCTCGCGCTGCCGGGGGGACGGGCCGACGCTCCCCCCCTGCACGAGGAGGTCGCGCCCGGCGTCCACCTTCTCCTGGGCGGCCCGCTCGCGGACACGCTGGGGCTGGCGGTGGCCTACGACCTCGCGGCGCAGGTGGCGGGGGTGGAGGGGCGGCCGTGGGAGGGGGGGTGAGCTGGCCTTCCCGTCACAGCTCGATCCAGTACCGCCGGATGGGCTTGTCGTGGAAGTCCAGCACGAACTCCCCCTCCAGCGCCCCACCGTTCGCCTCGATGACGCGGCGGGAGGCGAGGTTGTCGGCGTCACAGGTGACGAGTACCCGGGTCAGGCCCAGCTCGCGGGCGCGGTCCAGCGCGAGCCGCAGCATCAGGGTGGCGTGCCCCTGCCGCCGCGCGGAGGGGCGCACCTCGTAGCCGATATGCCCGCCGAACTCCCGCAGCCGCCCGCCCAGGCGGTGGCGGATGCTGAGGCGGCCCAGGTACGTCTCCCCCTCCACCAGCCAGAGGACTTCCGAGTTCACGAACCCCTCCGGCGGGACGTTCGGCGGCTCGAAGCGGCGCAGGTGGGTCAGGAAGGTGCCGAAGTCGGCCTCCAGATCGTCTACCGACCAGGTGAGGGTGTCTCCCAAGCCGCTCCCGCTCGCCTGGGCTTCCCTTACCGCCTGGGTGAAGCTGGTTTTGTACCTCTCCGATGGGCGGACGAGTTCAGGCATGGCCCAGGGTAATCAGCCGCGCCCGCTTCAACTCCGCACATCCACATTCACCACCCACCGTGGTCAATCCCCCCGCCAATCTCGCCTCCGGGCACCTTGGCTCCCCAAGGGGGGGCGTACAATCCGGGGCGTGAGAGACGTTCCCTTCGACGTGCTGGACCTGGGGGTGCTTCCCTACCGGGAGGCGTGGGACGTGCAGCATGACGTTCACGCGCGGGTGGCAGGAGGCGGGCGGCCCACCCTGCTCCTCGTCGAGCATCCGCCCGTGCTCACCCTGGGCCGCAAGGCGAAGGAGGGCACCAACATCGTTGTGACGCGCGACTACCTCGCCGCGCAGGGGATCGAGGTGCTGGAGGTCGAGCGCGGCGGCGACGTGACGTACCACGGGCCCGGCCAGCTTGTCGCCTACGCGATCTTCCCGGTGGGGAGGCGGGTGCAGGACTTCCTGCGGCTCCTCGAACGGGCGGTGATCGTGACGCTGCACGACCTCGGCCTGCCCGACGCGCGGCCCAACCCCGGTTACGCGGGCGTGTACGTGGACCCTAGAACGGTCAACGGGCGCGAGTACGAGCAGAAGATCGCCTCCTTCGGGGTGGCGGTGCAGCGGAACGTGGCCCTGCACGGTCTGGCGCTGAACGTCACCACCAACCTCGGGCACTTCGACCTGATCGTGCCCTGCGGCCTGAGCGGAACCCAGATGACGAGCGTGGAGCGGGAGTACGAGCTGCGCGGCATCGAGCGGACGGCGAGCATGGCTGAGGCGAGAAAGGCCCTTACTCGCGCCTTCCACACTACCTTCGAGAATTACGACTGGACGCTGCCGGAGCTGGCGGCGGGGAGAGGGACATGACCCAGCAGGAACCCAGGTTCATCAAGAACGGCATCTACCGCAAGGACTCCGTGCCCGTGCGCGAGAAGAAGCCCGAGTGGTTGAAAGTCACCATCCCCACCGGGCAGGTCTTCGGCGAGGTCCGCAAGATCGTCAAGGAACACCGCCTGCACACCGTCTGCGAGGAGGCGATGTGCCCCAACATCGGCGAGTGCTGGTCGCGCGGCACCGCCACCTTCATGCTGATGGGCCACATCTGCACCCGCGCCTGCCGCTTCTGCGCGGTGGATACGGGTAATCCGATGGGCAAGCTCGATCTGGACGAACCCGCGGGCGTGGCCGACTCGGTGCGCCTGATGGGCCTGAAGTACGTCGTGCTGACGAGTGTGGACCGCGACGACCTGCCCGACGGCGGCGCGTACCACTTCGCCAAGACGGTGCAGGCGATCAAGCGGGTGAACCCGGAAACGCGCGTGGAGGCCCTGACCCCCGACTTCGGCGGCAATGGGCACTGCGTGGACCTCGTGCTGGAGAGCGGCGTGGACGTGTACGCGCAGAACCTGGAGACGGTGCGGCGCCTGACCCACCCGGTGCGCGACATCCGCGCGGGCTACGACCGGACGCTGGGGGTCCTCGCGCACGCCAAGAAGAGCCGCCCCGACGTGATCACCAAGACCTCGATCATGCTGGGCCTGGGCGAGACGCGCGAGGAGATTCGGGAGGCGATGGAGGACTGCCGGGCGCACGGGGTGGACGTGATCACCTTCGGGCAGTACCTCCGCCCGACCATGCATCACCTCCCCGTCGAACGGTACGTCACCCCCGCCGAGTTCGATGAAATCCGGGAGGAGGGCCTGAGCCTGGGCTTCCTGGAGGTCGTCTCCGGCCCGCTCGTCCGCTCCTCGTACAAAGCCGAGCAGATCGTGATGGACAAGCCGAGCGGGTTGCCCGAGCATCTGGCGCACCTGGACGGGAGCGAGCAGCTCAGCCTGATCTGAGGGGGAGGCATTGAAGGGGCCGGGGCGTGGAGCTTCGGCCCTTCGCCGTTTACCGCTGCGTCATCCGGTCAAAAGCGCTGGGCCGCCGCCTTTCCTGCCAGGCGTGGACCACCCTTCGCACGTTCCGGTCGAGCGGGTCGGTCGAGTCGATCTCCAGGTCGTACTCCCCGAAGGTGTGGACGGTCTCGAAGTCGCGCCGGGTATCGCCCACGCGGCGGTCTCCACGGGCGAGTTCGCGCCGTTCCAGTTCGGGCAGCGGGCAGTGCAGGCCCACGAAGAACACGTCGAAGGGCGAGAGCAATTCCAGCAGGCGGTCCATCTGCTCACGCGACTCGACAATGAGGTCGACGACGAGGTTGTTTCCCGCCGACAGCAGCGCGGGGAGGCAGCGGTAAAACCCCTCGAAGACCTGAGGACGCAGGGTCGCCCAGGCGAACACGCCGCCAGCGTCGGGGCGTCTCGGCAAAACGTCTGTGGTGAACAGAAAGAAGTCGAGGGAGAAGAACAGGAACGGCACGTCCAGCCTCTCCCGCACGTCGCGGCAGAGGGTCGACTTTCCGGCGCTCGATGCTCCGCCCACGAGGATCAGTTGACCTGCCGACATGCGCCCTCCCAATCGGGAGAGAATCGCGCAGTTCGTCCGCCCCGACAAGGGGCACGGAACCCCGGTTTTGCGCCTAAGCTTGGGGGGAAGATGCAGCTCCCCGTTCCACCTCCCGAAGGCCGCCCGTGATCCTCAGCATCGACATGGGGGCGAGCGGCACCAAGTGGGCGCTGTACACCGGGAGCGGGACGGCGGTTGCGGACGGTCGCCTGCGGCCCCTGACCGGCCACCTCTCGGCCCCGGAGGCGCGGCGGGAGATGACGGCGGCCCTCGCCGAGCTGCGCGCCGCCCTGCCGGTGGAGCCGTGTGCCGTGGTCGCGGGGGTGACAGGCCTCCAGACCGAGTTCCGACCCGGGCTGCAACAGGAATTGGGAAGCCTCTTTCGCCTGCCCCCCGAGCGGCTCCTCGTGACCGACGACCTGCACCTCGCCTACGCGGCCCACTTCACGCCGGGGGCGGGCACGCTCGTCTATGCCGGGACGGGCGCCGTCGCCTACCACCGCACCGAGGGGGGGGAGGTCGTGCGCGCGGGCGGGTACGGCTACCTGATCGACGACCTCGGCGGCGCCTTCTGGCAGGGGCAGGTCGGTCTGCGGCGGGTGCTGCGCCAGCGCGAGGCCGGGCAGCCCGAGACCCGGCTCGCCCGACACGTCTTCGGGGCGCTCGGCACCCGCGAGTGGGGGGAGATCCGCTCGCTGATCTACGGGGAAGGTCGCGCCGCCGTCGCCCGCCTCGCCCCCGCCGTGTACGAGGCCGCCCGGCAGGAGGACCCCGACGCCCTCGCCATCCAGCGCCGCGCGGGGCAGGAACTCGCCCGGCTCGCCGAGGTGGTCCTGGGCCGCACCGGGCGGAACGCGCTCGCCACGGCGGGAGGGGCCTTCAATCCCCTCGTGCGGGAGGCCTTTCACGCCGGGCTCGCGCCGGGTGCGGTCACCGTCGTTCCCAGCGTGCCGCCCGTCTCCGGCGGCTTCACCCTGGGCCTGCCGCTGCTCGCCCCGCGCCCCTGACCCTCACAGCGGTGGCCGGACAGAGCGAGCAACCGCGATCAGAGCGCGGCCCGCGCCTCGCGCAGCAGCTCGGAGAGGCGGCTGAGGCAGCGGCTGTACTTCTTGGCGTAGGCGCCGTGGCGGTACGTCTCGCTGAAGAGACTTCCCAGCGGCGCCCCCGTGAAGGCGGCGGGCAGCCCGAGGTCGTAGAGCTTGTCGACGAAGTGCACGAAGCGCAGGGCGACGTTCTGGTCGGGCATGGGGGCGAGGTCGGTGACGCCGAGGGCGCCCACCCCCGCGAGCAGCTTGGCGAAGCGGCTGGGGTGCACGTCGAGGAGGTGGCGGTTGAGGTCCCGGTGCGAGGCGACGGCGAGGGTCGCCCCGGGCTGCCGCGCCCGCCACGCGGCGAACTCGCCGGGAGTGAGGGGCCCTTCCGGGGCCGTGCCGCGCTGGCGGTAGTCGGGGCCGTCTACCCGGTGCGTCTCGAAGCGGTCGGCGATCCCCTGAATCTGGCGCTGGAAGTCGGCGGCGTTGAAGCGGCCCTGCCCGAGCGCGCCGGGCTCGGTGTTGCTCGTGGCGACCACGCTCGTGCCCCCCGGCATGAGCTGGCCCAGGAAGGTGTTCGCCATGTGCGTGTTGCCGGGGTCGTCAAGCTCGAACTCGTCGATCAGCAGCAGGTCGTGCCCCCCGAAGGCCTCGACGGCGCGGCCCATCCCGAGCGACCCGATCACGTACATCAGGTCCTGGAAGCTCATCAGGGCGCGCGTGCCCTCGGCGGCGTGATAGGCGCTGGCGAGCAGGTGCGTCTTCCCCACCCCGAAGCCCCCGTCGAGGTAGATGCCCCGCCCCTCGGGCTTGGCACGCCGGAAGAGGCGGAAGCCGCCGGGCCGCACCTGCGCCCCCTTGAGAAACGCCTGAAGGCTCGCGCGCGCCTGCGCCTGGCTGGCGTACTCGGGGTTGGGGCGGTAGGTCTCGAAGCGCACGTCCTGAAAGCGGGCGCTGGGAGCGAGGCCCGCCGTGAGTTCCTCGGGCGTGAGGGTGGGTTTGCGGGCGAGGAGGTCGATCACGGGGCAGGGTCTCTCAGGGCGCGGGGGGAGGAGGGAAGCTGGCGGCGCCTAGCGGTGAATCTCCAGCTCCACCTTCACGTTGCCGCGCCGGGTCTCGTTCACCACGCGCTTGAAGTCGATGCGCCCGATGCCGTCGGCGCTGAGGCTGTCGCCCTCGCGGATCTCGCTGCTCGCGCGGGCCACCTGGCCGTTGAGGCGCACCTTGCCGCCGTCGATGCCCTGCTGGAAGTACGCGCGGCTCACCCCGAAGCCCTTGGCGCCCACCACGTCCACCCGCATCGACGGCACGACGACCTCGCGCGTCTTGCTGCCCCGGCCCGCCGTCTCACCCACCTCCTCGGCCTCGACCTCGCGGCCCCCGAGCTCGGTGAGGGCGGCGAGCGTCTGGGCCGCCTTGCCCGTCGCGGCGACGAGAAAGGAGCCGCCGCGTTCCTCGCGCAGGTCGCCGAGCTGGTCTTCCGGCAGTTCGAGTCGGCGCAGGTGCACGGCGAAGTCCTGAAGGTCCCAGGGGGGACCGCCCTCGCCCGGGGTCACCCGCAGGACGGTCACGCCCGAGTCCACCTCGGGGATGTGGGCGGGATGGAGGGTGAGGATCACCCGGCGGGCGTCGGGGAAGCCGCCCCCGATGACGTACCGCACCTCGTCGTCCTGGAGGGCGCGGCGGTCGAGGTCGTCGCCGTCGAGGAAGGGGGTGCGCACCACGCGCCCGCCGCGCGCCTGCGCCACCAGGGTGGGGAGCTTCTGCTTCATGGGGGGCAGGATAGCGCCCGGGGGAGGGTGACCTGTGGCTTGTCGCTCGGAGGAGCAGGGCGAGGGGCAGCCTCGGCGGGACCCATCTCGCCTGCCCCCACCTCCCCCACACGCCACAGGCGACAAGCCCCCTTCCCCGCCCTACACTGGCCCCCATGCAGATCGCTGACCCGCTCGGGGTGCCCGGGGCCCCGCTGGAGACGTTGCAGGCCGTCCTCACGCACCTGGAGGGGGCCAACCTGACGGGCGGGCGGCTGATTCTGGTGCGTGACCGCCAGGGCAACCGGGGGGAGGCGCGCTACGGCGCCGTGGTGACCCTCGGGGGGCAGGCGGTCGTGGCCGCCCCCGCCTTCGGGCCGCACTACGGCCGGGCGGGCGCGCAGGCCCTCGCCGAGCTGACCCGCTGGGCGGGCGAGCGGGGCCTCCCCGTGCGCGAGACGGCGGTGAATCCGGCGGACCTCGTGCGCGTCCTCGCCGAGCCGGGCGCGGACGAGATCGCGCGCATCGTCGCGGCGAGCAATCCCAGCGACCCCGCGATCTACACGGCCCTGCCCCCCCGGCGCCCCGCAGAGGACGACTGGGAGGCGTAGCCGGGTCTCCTCCACCCCACCCCCCACCTCCATGAAGGGTGGGGGGTTTTTGGCGCCGGGAGCGGGATTTTCTCCTTGGGGATGGGATTTGCACGGGGAACGTAAGAGTCGGCGTGGCACGCTGCGGGCACGACGAGCGAGGGCCGCCGCCAGGCCGCGCGCCCTCCGGACCTGCCCCAACCCACGCCCAGGAGACCCCACCCCTTCCCATGAACATGTCCAGCCACACCCGTCCGGCCCCGACCCCGACCCTTCACACCGCCCTGCGCGAGGTGCTGCGCCTGTACGCGCCCGGCGCGACACTGCTCACGGCGCTGGAGGGCGAGGTGCTGCGCGTGGGGGCGCAGGGCGTCGAGCGCGAGGCGGGCGGCGAACTCGTGCCGCCCGACGCGTGGCTGGAGGGGGGCGAGCTGACGTGGCTCACGCGGGGGGGCACCCTGCTGGGCCTGATGTGGTGCGAGGGGGCAGCGCCGCCCGCGGACGTGGCCGACCTCCTGACGCTGCTGCTCGGGGCGGCGCGCGGGGACGGGGCCGGGCGCGAGGCCGACGTGCTCGTCACCCAGTTCCCGCTGCCCGCCGCGTGGCTGCGCGCCGACCTCACCTTCCGGCAGGTGAGCCGCCCCTTCCTCGAACTGCTCGGCTTAAGCGACGCGCAGGTGCTGAGTCGCCCCCTCAAGGACCTGCTGCCGGGGATGCCCGCCCTCGCGGCGGGGCTCGCGCAGGCGGCGGCGGGCCGCACGGTGTGCCTGCCCGACGAGCCGCTGCCGGTGACGCCGGGGGACGGGCCCGTGTGGGTGCGCGGCGAGGCGCGGCCCTCCTTCGGCGGGGCGGGGGCGGGGGTGCTGTGGACCCTGCGCGACGTGACCGCCGAACACCGCCAGGCGGAGCTGCTGGGGGCCCTGCTGGGCGGTCACACCACCCCCGCCGCGCTCCTGACGACCGCGGGCACGGTGCTCCACGCGAGCCCCGGCTGGCACGACCTGTTGCCCGGCGCGGCCCTGCCCAGGTCGCCGCTGTGGGCCTGCTTCCCGGAAACGGCCCCCGAGACGCTGCAAGACCTCGTGCGTGAGGCGGCGCAGGGCGGCCCCGCCCGGGCGCGGGTGCCCCTGGGGGCGGGGGGCAGCGTCACCCTGAGCGTGCGGCCGGTCACGGCGCGGGAAGGCGCCGACCCCCTGCTCGTGGTGGAGGCCGGGACGGGGACGGGCCCCGGCGCCCCGGGGGACGGGTGGGGCGCCCCCGCCGCGCAGGTGCTGGCCCTCGGCGACCACGCGGCCCTGCTCGTGGACCCCGCGGGCCGCACCCAGCTCGTCAGCGAGCGGGCGGCGGACCTCCTCGGACTGGAGGCCTCCCGGCTGCTCGGCGTGCCCCTCTCGCGGGCGCTCCCCGACCTCGGGGTGCGGCTGCACACCCCGGCGGGCTCTCCCCTCGCCTTCCCCGACCTGCGCGCGGAGAGCCTGACTTTCCCGCTGGAGACCGAACTCCTGCTCGTGCGCCCGGACGGCGGCGGGCGGCACCTGGAGGTGCGCGGCACCCTCCTCCCGGGAGACGCCCCCGGCGGGCGGCCCGGCCTGCTCCTCACCCTGCGCGACGTGTCGGCGCTGCGCCACGCCCAGGCGCGGTTGCGGCACGGGGCCCGCCACGACCCCCTGACCGGGCTGCTCAACCGCGCCGGGCTGCGCGAGGCCCTGGTGCAGGGGGCGCCGGGCACCGTCTTGTGCCTCGACCTCGACGGCTTCGGGGCCCTGAACGCCGCGCTGGGCCGCACCGCCTGCGATCACCTCCTGATCGGGGTGTCGGCCCGGCTCGGCGACCTCGCCGACGCGCGCGGCGGGCGGGCGGCGCGGCTGGGCGACGACGCCTTCGCCCTCTTCCTGCCGCACTCGGGCCCCCCGGAGGCGGCCGGGGCGCTGACGGCGGCGGTGCGGGCGGCCTTCACGGCTCCCGTGCGCGCCGGGCGTCAGGCCGTGCCCCTCACCTTCGCGCTCGGCGTGGCCCCGGTGGGGCTGGGCACGGACGGCGCGGCCCTCGCGGACGCCGAGATCGCCCTCGCCCACGCCCGGGGCCGGGGCCGCGCCCAGGCGAGCACCTTCGGCCCCGGCCTGCGCGAGGAGGTCGCCGACCCCTTCCGGCTGGAGGAAGCCTTGAGGGGGGCGCTGAGCGGGGAGGGCGAGGGGCCCACCCTGCACTACCAGCCCGTCTTGCACCTCGCCAGCGGGCGGGTGATCGGCGCCGAGGCCCTGCTGCGCTGGACGCACCCCGCTCTGGGCGAGCTGCCCCCCGCCCAGGTCCTGCCGCTCGCCGCCCGCGCCGGGCTGATGGCCCCGCTCGCCGGGTGGGTGCTGCGCCGGGCGGTGGAGGAGGGCCGCGCGTGGCGGGAGGCCCATCCGGGGCTGCGCCTGAGCGTGAACCTCAGCCTGGGGGGCCGGTGGTGCCCGACCGACCCCGGCGAGCTGCTGCCCTTCCTGGCCGAGCACGGCTCACCCGACGTGGAGGTCGGCGCGGGGTGCCTCCTCGACCCCGGCGAGGGCACGCTCGACCTCCTCGGCGCCCTGCGGGCGCGCGGCGCGCGGCTGTGGGTGGACGACTTCGGCGAGGGCACGACCAGCCTGAGCGCCCTGAGCCGCCACCCGCTCACCGGGATCAAGCTCCACCCCAACCTTACCGCCCGGCTGCCTGACGACCCGCGCGGCGTCACCCTGGTGGAGGCGACCCTCGACCTCGCCCGGCGGCTGGGGTGGCAGGTCACGGCGGTGGGCGTGGAAACCGCCGCCGGGCTCGACCTGCTGCGGGGCCTCGGCTGCGACGCGGTGCAGGGGCACGCGGTCTGCCCGCCCCTCGACCCCGGGGCGTTCGGGGCGTGGCTGCAAGGCCGCTAGACCGGACCCCGCCCGCTAGACTGCGCCCATGTTGCTTTACGGGCGGAATCCGGTGCTGGAGGCCCTGCAAGGCGGGCGGGTGACGGAGGTGCTCGTGGCGCGCGGGGTCGAGGACGCGTTCGTGCGCGACCTCAAGGCCTTTGACGTGCGGGTGCGCTTCGCCCCGCGCATCGAACTCGACCAGATCGCGGGGACCACCCAGCATCAGGGCGTGATCGCCGAGGTCGAGGACCTCGCCTGGGCCACGGTGGACGACATCCTCGACCGGGCCGAGTCGCGCGGGGAAGACCTGCTGATCGTGCTGCTGGACGGCATCACCGATCCCCGCAACTTCGGGGCGATCATCCGCTCGGCGGAGGTGCTCGGCGCGCACGGGGTCGTCGTGGAGGAACGCCGCAGCGCCCCCCTGAGCCCGGTCGTCGCCAAGGCGGCGGCGGGGGCCACGAGTTACCTCCCCGTCGCCCAGACGAAGAACCTGCCGCGGCTGATCGACGGGCTCAAGGAGAGCGGCGTGTGGGTCTACGGCGCGGCGGGCGAGGCGGCCCAGGACCTCGGGCGCACCGACCTGCGCGGCAAGGTCGCCCTGGTGATCGGCGCGGAGGGCGAGGGCCTGCGCCGCCTGGTCCGCGAGAAGTGCGACGCCCTGGTCCGCATCCCCACCCGGGGCCGGGTGCAGAGCCTCAACGCCTCCGTCGCGGCGGGCATCCTGCTGTACGAGGTCGCGCGGGCGAGGGGGGAGTCGTGACACACCGAATCGAGACCGTCTCCAGCGAGGCGATGACCCTGGACATCCTCCCCAACCTCGGCGCGAGCGTGCTGGGGCTACGGGCCGCCTCGGGCCGTCCGGTGATGCGCGCGGTGGACCCGGAAAGCGTGGAGACGAGCAGCCAGTGCGCCTGCTTCACCCTCCTCCCCTATTCCAACCGCATCCGGGACGCGCGCTTCACCTTCGGGGGGCGAGAGGTCCAGCTCCGCGTCACGACGAAGGACGGCCTCACCCAGCACGGCGACGTGCGGAACCGTCCGTGGCAGGTCACCCGCGTCTCGGACGCTCAGCTCCGCTGCGACTTCGACAGCCGGGCCTTTCCCGACGTGAACTGGCCCTGGGCCTTTACCGCCCGCGTCGAGTACGTGCTCCACGGCCCTCACCTCGACCTGGGCGTGACGCTGACGAACGCCGATACCGCCGAGATGCCCGCCGGGCTGGGCCTGCACCCCTACTTCGCCCGGCGGCAGGACGGGGAGGACCCGCGGCTCACCTTCGACGCTCCACTCACCTACGAGACCGACGGGCGCAGCCTGCCCACCGGCCCCGCGCGCCCGGTGCGGCCCGGGGAGGACTACCGCATGGGAAGCGTCGTCGGCGAGCGGCAGGTGGACCGGGTGTATACCGCCTGGGACGGCGTGGCGCGGCTCGACTGGGCGGAGCGGTCGCTGATCCTCACCGCCGACGCCGTGTATTCACACCTCGTCGTGTTCACCGCGCCCGACGGCAGCCTCGCCCTGGAGCCCGTTTCACACGCGACGGACGCCTTCAACCTCGCCGCACGGGGGGTGGGCGGTACGGACATGCGGACGCTCGCCCCCGGGCAGAGTCTGGCGGGGGCGGCGAGGATCACGCTGGAGGGGGACTGGTCGTGCTGATGGCGCTGGGCCTACGCCGTGG
Organism: Deinococcus aestuarii; assembly: GCF_018863415.1. Classification (NCBI taxonomy): domain Bacteria; kingdom Thermotogati; phylum Deinococcota; class Deinococci; order Deinococcales; family Deinococcaceae; genus Deinococcus; species Deinococcus aestuarii. The sequence continues at coordinate 158,531 of NZ_JAHKSN010000004.1, forward strand.
CGAGCAGGGCGCCCGCGTGGTCGCGCAGCTCGAAGGCTCCCTGGGGACGGCCGGAGAGCCAGCGCAGGGCTTCGAGGAGGTCGTCGGACTCGTGGACGACCTCGGGGCCGCCCGCGCCCTGCCAGAGGACCCGGTAGGCGTGGGGGGTGGTGGGCGGCATCCAGCGCTCGCCGCCGTCTTCTTTCACGAAGGCGCGTGACATGGATGCAGGGTAAGGCGGGCAGGTGAGGCGACGGCTCCCGGCACGGCGCCGCCGCGCTTAGTCTCCCTTCAGGCTCATTCCCGCAGGTCGGGCACGCTGCGCTTGGCGACGAGGGTGATCGTGGTCTCGCGGGCCTCGCCGTCGCGGACGTAGCCCAGCGAGATGGTGTCTCCCACCTGCGCGCGGCGGATGGCGGTGATCACCTCGTCGGCGTTGCGGGTGCGCGCGCCGTCCACGGTGGTGATGATGTCGCCGAGCGCCGCGAGGTTCCCGTTCGTGTCGAGCGCCGAGCCGCGCAGCCCGGCGGCGGCGGCGGGGCTGCCCCGCGCCACCCGCGAGACGACGGCCCCGGCGGGGTTCGTGAAGCCGCTGTGGTTGAGGTCGAAGACCAGCCCCACCACCGGCACGTCGCGCTGCTCGCCCCTCCTGAGGGCCTCGATCAGCCGGTTGCCCTCGGTGACGGGCACGGCGTAGCTCGCGCGGGTCTGGTTGCTCTCGTCGAGCCGGATGTAGCTCACCACGCCAATGGCCTGCCCGTTGCCGTCGATCACCGGGCCGCCGCTGTCGCCGGGCGCCAGGGGCGCCGTCATCTCCAGCGTGCCCTGCGGGAAGTCGGCCCGCCCCGCCTGGGCCGAGAGGCTCAGCAGTTGCCCCCGGCGCGGTTGCAGGAAGTCGCCGCCGCTGTTGCCGATGGCGAGCACCGTCTCGCCGACGCGCGGCGGGCGGGTGGCGAGGTTGAGGACCGGGAAGGGCCCGCGCCCCTGCACCGTCAGCAGGGCCACGTCCGCCTGCGCGTCGTAGGCCGTGAGCCGGGCCCGGTACGTGCGGCCCGAGAGGGTGCGAATCTGGAAGAGTTGCCCGCTGGAGACCACGTGGTACGCGGTGAGCACCTGCCCGTCCGGGGAGATGAAAAAGCCCGTGCCCAGCCCCGCTTCCCGTGTGCTGGGGTCAACGCTCTCGACCTGCACGGTCGCGGGGCGCGAGCGCTCGAACAGCGCGCGGGTCTCCTCGGGCAGCGCGTTCGGCAGCGTCCGTGAGACGGCGGGCGGGGTGGACGGCGCGGCGGTCCCGACCCCCGGCAGGCTCAGGCGTTCCGGCAGCAGGTAGGCCGCCAGCGCGAGCAGCAGCAGCACGGGAAGCCAGGGCAGGGGGCGCACGGGCCCATGGTAGAGCGCCCCGGGCACGCACAGGGTGCGGGAAGGCACGGAAGGTGGGTGGCGGGCGTTACCCTTCTGTGCGTGCGGTACTGGCTGCTCAAATCCGAGCCGGATGTCTTCGGCTTCCATGACCTCCTGCGGGCGGGCCGCGAGCCCTGGAACGGCGTCCGCAATTACCAGGCACGCAACTTCCTGCGCGAGATGCGCCCCGGCGACCTCTGCCTCTTCTACCATTCGGGGGCGAAACCCACCGGCGTGGCGGGCGTCGCGCGGGTGGCGCGGGAGGCGTACCCGGACAATCTGCAATTCGACCCGGGAAGCCCCTCTTTCGATCCCGGATCGACCCCGGACAATCCGCGCTGGAGCATGGTGGACGTGGAGCCCGTCCTAGCCTTGCCCGGGGTCGTGACCCTCGACACGCTCCGCACGCTGCCCGAGTGGCAGGACTCGCCGCTCCTGCGCAGGGGCACGCGCCTGAGCGTCCTCCCGGTCACGCCCGAGCAGTTCGGGGCGGTGCTGACGGCGGCGGGGCGGGGCCCGGAGGACATCCATGCCCGTCACCTTTGAACCGCTCACGCCCGAGCACCTGCGGCTGCTCCACCGCTGGTTGCGAGAACCTCACGTCCGCGCGTTCTGGGACGACGGCGAGCGGACGGGAGAGGCGGTGCGGGCCCACTCCTTCCAACCGGGCCGGGACGTTCCGGGCTTCGTCTTCGGGGTGGACGGCCAGAGGGCAGGCTTCATCCAGCGCGAGCGCGTCACGCCAGACCACCCGTTCGGACCCTGGAGGCACCCGGAGGGCGAGACCTGGGGCGTCGATCTGTTCATCGGCGAGCCCGACCTGACCGGGCGGGGGCTGGGGCCCGAGATCATCTGGGCCTTCCTTGCTCACCTCCGGGCGGAGCGTCCGGAAACCCGGCGGGTGCTGATCGACCCCGATCCCGCCAACGTCCGGGCCGTCCGTGCCTATGCCCGGGTCGGCTTTCTCCCGCTGGGCGAGGTGGACGGCACGCGGCTCATGGGGTTGGGCCTGCCTGATCCCTGAGCGCGCGGCGTGTCCTGGGGAGTCACGCCCCAGTCACCCGCCCGCAAGCACACTGCGGGCATGGACCTCCCCCTCGCCGCCCTCGTGATCGTCCTCTCCCTGCTGCTCCTGAGCCGACGGGACGCGCCCCAGCCCGAGCGAATGGCCGCACGGGAACGGCGCCGCTGACCCGCCTGGACCGCGCTCTCCGAACCTCCGCGCAGGACGTTAAGCTGGCCGGGATGACCGTCTCCACCTCCACACCGCTGACCCTCTTCCCCCTCGGCGACGGCATAGGCAGCGTCAGCCTCGTGCAGCACGTCGGCGACGATAAAATGATCGTCAACGCGGCCAGGGTAAGTTTCGGTGGAGACAACAGCAAGCCGCTCGATGTCCGCGACGAGAAACTCATTCGCTATCTGCTCACTCATCACCACGGCAGCCCCTTCGAACATAACCTGATCACCTTCAAAGTCGTGTGCCCAATTTTTGTGGACAGGCAGATGGTACGCCATAGAGTCGGAGTTTCAAAAAATGAGGTGTCGGGAAGATATGTGGAGTTGCAGGAACGGAACTTCACGCCCCCCTCTTTCCGTAAGCAGGCCCCCAGCAACCGTCAGGCGTCGGTCGAGGATGACGGCACGCTCGATCAGGAGGCGGCGGCCCGTATCTGGGTGGAGGCGTGGAGGAACGCCTTCGGCGCCTATCAGGAGTTGCTGCATCTGGGCGTGACGCGGGAGCAGGCGCGCGGGGTGTTGCCGCTGTCGCTGTACACCGAATCGTATTACACCTTCAATGTGCGCTCCCTCCTGCACTTCCTCGAACTGCGGGACCACGAGGGTGCCCAGTATGAAACCCGCCTCTTCGCGCGGGCGATGGCGGAGCTGGCCGAGCCTTTCTTTCCCGTCACCTTCCGCGAGTGGAGGGAGTTGCACGCGCAGGGTTAATCTAAGAGCGGCCAAGCCTCCAACGGCACGTACAGCCCACCGGGTCCGGGCTTGCGCATCAGCCACACTTCCCGCGCGGTGAAGGTGAGGGGCGTCGTGTCCAGGTCGGCAAAGGTCGCCCGAGCCTCCTGCAACACGGTGGACACGTCCACCCCGCGCCGCCCCAGCACGAGGGTGAGGTGAGGCGTCATGTGCGGTCCCTCGTAGCCGAAACGGTAGGCCGGGCGCAGGGCGTCGAGAAGCCGGAGGTGCAGGGCGACCGCATCCGGCGAGTGGACCCGGAGGTAGACGGCGCCGCGGTTCGCAAAGACCCGCGCGCCCTCGATGCTCAGGGTGACGGGTGGGTGGGCCGCCACCGCCCCCCGCGCGGAGTCCGCCCAGGAAAGGTCGGGACTCAGGCCGCTCCGGGCTTTGACGGTGACATGTGGGGTGCTTTCTCGCATCCTCAACCCGGCGCGAAACTCCTCGACACGGGCCGCGAGGTCGGGCGGCGCAAGGAGGCCGACGAGGAAGGACGGCGAGTTAGCCACGGCGCCTCAGCACGCCGTCCCGCACCCGCAAAAAGCCTTGTGGGAAGGCACTTTCAGCCTGGACCATAGGTCAGCTTACCTCGCCTCGCGTCCAGCCCCACCGGACGCAGTGGCCTCATGGTCCAGTAAAGTTCAGGGGTGACCCAGGCCACCGAGACAGCGTTGAAGCGGACGCCCCTGCACGCCGCCCACCTGCGCGCGGGTGCCCGCATGGTGCCCTTCGGCGGGTGGGAGATGCCCGTGCAGTACGCGGGCGTCAAGGCCGAGCACGACGCGGTGAGAAGTCGCGCGGGCGTGTTCGACGTGTCGCACATGGGCGAGTTCCGCGTCTCCGGGCCCGATGCCGAACGGTTCCTCCAGCACGTCACCACGAACGACGTCATGAAACTCAAACCCGGACGTGCCCAGTACAACTGGCTGCCGAACGAGACGGGCGGGCTGGTGGACGACATCTACATCTACCGGGTCGGGGAGCAGGAGTTCCTGCTGGTGGTGAATGCGTCGAACATCGGCAAGGACTGGGCTCACCTGCAAACGCAGGCGGCGGGCTACGACGTGCGGCTCACCGACGAAAGCGACCGCTGGGGCCTCCTCGCCGTGCAGGGACCGCAGGCGGAGGCGCTGCTGCAACCGCACATCAGAGTAGACCTCGCCGCGAAGAAGAAGAACGCCTACTTCCCCGCCGAACTCTTCGGCTTCGATGTCCATCTCGCCCGTACCGGCTACACGGGCGAGGACGGCTTCGAGGTGTTCACCGACGCCAGCGAGGCCGAGACGATCTGGGACAAGCTGCTCGCGGTCGGCTTCACCCCGGCTGGCCTTGGCGCCCGCGACACCCTGCGGCTGGAGGCGGGCTTTCCCCTCTACGGCCACGAGTTCGCCGAGGACCTCCACCCCCTCGCCAGCACCTACTCCTGGGTGGTGAAGGACAAGGCGCACCTGGGCCGCGAGCACATCAGCCTCGCGCCGCCCGTTCGCCTGATCGGCCTCGCCCTGGAGCGGGTGCCCGTCCGCGAGGGCTACCCGGTCCTCCTGAACGGCGAGCCCGTCGGCCACGTCACCAGCGGCACGAGCAGCCCGACCCTCGGCCACCCCATCGCGATGGCGCTCGTGCGCGGGGACGCCAGCACCGCCGACGCCTACGAGGTGGAGGTGCGCGGGAAGGCGCATCCGGCGCGGCGGGTGGAGTTGCCCTTCTACCGGAGGTAGGCGGTACGCGGTGCGCAGGACGCGGGAAGAGACCCCGACACTGCGGACCGCGCACCACGTCCTGCGTCCCCAACCGCACACATCTCACCCCCCGAATCGAGGACAATACCCCCCATGCAGACGCCCACCGAACTGAAGTACGCCAAAACCCACGAGTGGCTGGGGGACGACGGCACCGTCGGCATCTCCGACTTCGCGCAGGACCAGCTCGGCGACGTGGTGTACGTCGAACTCCCCGAGGTGGGCCGCGCCGTGACGGCGGGCGAGTCGGTCGCCGTGGTCGAGAGCGTCAAGACCGCCTCCGACATCTACGCCCCGGCGAGCGGCACCATCGTCGCCGTCAACGACGCCCTGAGTGGCAGCCCCGAACTCGTCAACAGCGGTCCCTACGAGGACGGCTGGCTCTTCCGCATCGAGAACCCCGAACCCGCCGACGACCTGCTGAGCGCCGAAGAGTACGCGGCAAGCGCGCAGTAAGGGGAGGAGAGGGCGGGAGCGATTGCTTGGTCGCCCCCTCACCCCCAGCCCCTCTCCCACGGGGGGAGAGGGGAGTAAAACATCTTTTCTCCCTCTCCCCCCGTGGGAGAGGGCCGGGGTGAGGGGGCGTGTGACCAGCCCAACCGCCCCCAAGGAGCCCCCATGCGCCCCCTGACCGACCTCCTCCAGACGAACGACTTCACCACCCGCCACATCGGCCCCACCGACGCCGAACAGGCCGAGATGCTGGCCGAACTCGGCGTCTCCAGCCTCGACGAACTCACCGAGACGACGCTTCCCGAGTCCATCCGTTTCACGGGTGAGCTGAACGTGGGCGGCCCCGTGACGGAAGCGCAGGCCCTCGCCGACCTAAAGGCCGTCGCCTCCAAGAACAAGGTCTTCCGCTCGTACATCGGCATGGGCTACTACGGGACGAACGTGCCCGGCGTGATTGGGCGCAACATGCTGGAAAACCCCGGCTGGTACACCGCCTACACGCCCTACCAGGCCGAGATTTCGCAGGGCCGCCTGGAGATGCTGCTCAACTTCCAGCAGATGGTCATGGACCTGACGGGGATGCCCGTCTCCAACGCCTCCCTGCTGGACGAGGCCACCGCCGCCGCCGAGGCGATGACGCTGGCGAAGCGGCAGGCCAAGAGCAAGGGCAGCGTCTTCTTCGTGGCGCACGACGTTCACCCCCAGACCCTTGATGTGATCCGCACCCGCGCCGAGTATTTCGGGTACGAGGTCGTGGTGGGCGATCCGGCGGGCGAGTTGCCGGAGGGGACCTTCGGGGCGCTCGTGCAGTACCCGGGCACCTACGGCGACCTGCGCAACCTCTCCCCCATCGCCGAGAAGGTCCACGCGGCTCAGGGCGCCTTGATCGTGGCGACCGACCTGCTGGCCTGCGCACTGATCAAGCCGCCCGGCGAGCAGGGGGCGGATATCGTGATCGGCAGCGCCCAGCGGTTCGGGGTGCCGATGGGCTTTGGCGGGCCGCACGCGGCGTTCCTGGCCTGCCGCAGCGAGTACCAGCGGTCCATGCCGGGCCGCGTGGTCGGCGTCAGCAAGGATGCCCGGGGAAAGACCGCCCTGCGGATGGCGATGCAGACGCGCGAGCAGCACATCCGCCGTGAGAAGGCCACTTCCAACATCTGCACGGCGCAGGCGCTGCTGGCGAACATGGCCGCCGCCTATGCCGTGTACCACGGGCCGGAGGGGATTCGGACGATTGCGGAGCGGGTGCAGCGGTTGACGGGAATTCTGCACAAGGCGCTTAGCGAGGGCGGGTATTTCCTGCAAGAGACCTTCTTCGACACGATCCCCTTCCGTGGCGATATCGGCTTCATCCGCCCCCGCGCCGAAGCGAAGGGCCTCAACTTCCGGTACGAGGGCGAGGACTGCATCACGGTCAGCCTCGACGAGACCGTCACTGTGGACGACCTCGCGGATATTGTTGAGGTCATCACCGGGCAGCGGGTGGACGTGCTCGCCCTCGACGCCAAGGCGACCGACGGCATCCCCACCGACCTCAAGCGCACCTCCCCCTACCTCACGCACCCGGTCTTCAATACGCATCACAGCGAGTCGGCCATGCTGCGGTACCTCAAGGGGCTGGAGAACAAGGATTACAGCCTCGTCCACGGCATGATTCCGCTCGGCTCCTGCACGATGAAGCTGAACGCCACGACGGAGATGGTTCCGGTGACGTGGCCCGAGTTCGGCAACCTGCACCCCTTTGCGCCCGCCGACCAGACGCAGGGGTACGCGCAGATGCTCGCCGAGCTGGAGGCGTGGCTGGCCGACATCACCGGGTACGACGCCGTGAGCCTCCAGCCCAACAGCGGCGCGCAGGGCGAGTACGCGGGGCTGCTGACCATCCGCAAGTACCACGAGAGCCGGGGCGAGGCCCACCGCACCGTCTGCCTGATCCCCGCCTCCGCGCACGGCACCAACCCCGCCAGCGCCGCCATGCTGGGAATGCAGGTTGTGGTGGTGAAGACCGACGCGAGCGGCAACATCGACCTGGACGACCTCAAGGCGAAAGCGGAGCAGTACAGCGAGCGGCTGGGCGCCCTGATGATCACCTACCCCAGCACGCACGGCGTCTACGAGGAACACGTCACGGAAGTCTGCGAGCTGATCCACGCGCACGGCGGGCAGGTGTACCTGGACGGGGCGAACATGAACGCGATGGTGGGCCTTGCCAAGCCGGGGCTGATCGGTTCGGACGTGTCGCACCTCAACCTGCACAAGACCTTCGCCATCCCGCACGGCGGCGGCGGGCCGGGCATGGGGCCCATCGGGGTCAAGGCGCACCTCGCGCCGTTCCTGCCGAACCACGACGTTCGCCCGGTCAGCGAGAGCCACACCGGGGCCGTCAGCGCCGCGCCCTTCGGCAGCGCGAGCATCCTGCCCATCTCGTACCTGTACATCCGGCTGCTGGGGCCTGCTGGGCTGAAGAAGGCCACCCAGGTCGCGCTGCTGAACGCCAACTACATCGCGCACAAGCTGGGCGGCGCGTACCCCGTCCTGTACACGGGCATGAACGGGCGGGTGGCGCACGAGTGCATCCTCGACCTTCGCCCGCTGAAGGCGGCCACGGGCATCACCGAGGAGGACGTGGCGAAGCGGCTGATGGACTACGGCTTCCACGCCCCCACCATGAGCTTTCCCGTTCCCGGCACCCTGATGATCGAGCCCACCGAGAGCGAGCCGAAGGCCGAACTCGACCGCTTCGTGGCTGCCATGCTGGGCATCCGCCGCGAGATTCAGGAGGTCGAAGACGGCTTACTCACCGCCGAGGACAGCCCGCTGAGGCACGCGCCGCACACGCAGGAAGATCTCGTGAGCCCGGAGTGGGAGCGCGCCTACAGCCGCGAGACCGCTGCCTTCCCCACGCCCGCGCAGAAAGCCTGGAAATGCTGGCCCGCCGTGAACCGGGTGGACAACGTGTACGGCGACAGGAACTTCGTGTGCTCCTGCCCGCCGGTGGAGGAGTGGGTAGGGGTTTGAGGGGAAGATAGAAACGAAAGGACGTTCAATAGGGGCGTCCTCTTATTTTAAAACCAATTACTTGAAATCTAAAAGGGTAGTGGAAAACACTCGGAGGCCGTAGTACCTGTTTGATACTGTAACCAATTTGTGGAAAAGTACTGATTATTGTCCCTCATCACCTCATACGGTTGAAGTGATACCCGAGGCTTTTCAGACGGAGGCCTACCAACACCGGAGACCTTGTTAAAAGCGTTCATAGATAGGTTGGTCGAGCCCTCTATCATTACTATGCCGTCTATTATTATTATTTTTGAGTGGTTGTTGTCAATGGTCCCTCTATCATCCTGGACAATAATAGAGAAATTGTCTGATCTTGGCAGACTATCTACCAAAGCTCTAGTGTAGGAATCCAAGGGACGCCCTACAATCCCCCTTACCGCAGTCCTTTTAGAGGCTATATGCAGTGCGGTGATGAAAGTTGAATCTATATTATATGACATAAAGTGGATGAACTTTCTTGATGCCCCAATCAACTCTATGAGCAGAGCCAACGGCTCGTATTGAGATTTCTGTGGCGGCGTATAAGGCGGAAAGTTGCTTGCTATCGATATCAATTCGTGGAAATCCTTATAACTCCCTAGCCTCAGTTCCTTAGACCAGATTTCTCTCTCTTCCCTAGTGATTTCTAAATCACATACACTACACACCCAGCTCCAATCATCCCCCCTGTTGACGGTTCTCATCAGGAAACTTCTAACATTATCGTTTACCGTCAATACCTTTTGTTGGTACGGCAGGTCGCCAAAAGTGCCATGCGAAGCAACATGAAGCGCTTTACACCGTGGACAAATATAGGCCGGAGGACGCCAAGCAAGGAAGCTCAGGAGGTCAATAGACATATGCTCCTATGATAAGCCATAAACAAAGCTCTACGTGGGCAGCGCAAGCTGGGAGAATTTGCCCCCTGTAGCGACGAAGCGTCAGACTCCTTATCTAGCAAAGCCAAGAACGATTTTCAGTGCCAGGGACTACGCGAGCACGCAGACCCTCCACTATCCCCTTCGTTCAACTCCTACTCCCCACCTTCCTCCTGCTTTTGCAGGCGCTGCCGCTTGTGGTCGAAGGTGGGGGCGGCGGGGGGGTGGGGGTTGGCTTGGGGGGTCGTCGGTCGGGGCGGCCCCTTCGTCATTCTGGGAACCAGTTCTCGACCCTCAACCCTGGCACGCGCCTGAACTCCCCCTCGTTGTTGGTCACGAGCGTCACGTCCGCGCTGAGGGCATGGACGGCGATCAGCAGGTCGAGCGGGCCGATGGGCTTGCCAGTCGCCTGCAATCCCGCCCTGATTTCTCCGTACATCCAGGCGGCAGCGTCGTCGTAGGGGACGGTCACGAGGTCCAGCAGGAACTCTTCCAGAGCTTCGCGGGTGCCGCGGCGAGTACTCTTCGCCACTCCAAAGGCCAACTCCGCCACAGTGACGCTGCTGACGGCGATGTTGCCGATCTGGTAACGCCGGAATATCTGCGCGACGTGGGGCGGGTTCCTGTTGATGATGTAAATGCAGGTGTTGGTATCGAGGAAGTACAGGGGAGCGGCCACGCTTAGAGGTCGCCCCAGTCGCGTTCCTGCTGCTCACCCTGGTCCCGCTCGATCTGGAAGCCGTCGAACTTTTCCAGGCTGGCGAGCAAGTTCTTCCACCCGTTGTTCTGTGGAAGCAGCAACACGCCGTCACCCACGCGCTTGATGATGACCTCCTCGCCCTCGAAGCGGTACTCCTTGGGCAACCGGACAGCCTGGCTGCGCCCCGTTTGAAAAAGTTTCGCGGTGTCGTACTTGGCCCTGGTCATGCTCCACCCCCTGATAGGTATCAGGAGTATATACCGGGACGTGCCCTCACCTCTGGTTCTCCCTCACAGGGCGGCAGGAACGGGGCGGCCCCCTCATTGCCGGGTTAGGGAAGGCGGTCGGCGAGGTCGGGCTCGGCATCGGGCACGAGGGACAGGGCCGCGTCGAACTTCTCCCAACTGCCTCTCGCGGCGCGTTCCCTCAGGTAGTCCTCGGTCAGCAGGGCGCTCACCTTCTCCGCTACGGCGGTGGAGATGAGCTGATTCACGCTCACGCCTTCCTGCTTGGCAAGGTCCTTCAGGCGCTTGTGCAGACTGTCGGGCAAACGGACGCTCAGTGTGCTCACGGTGGGCCTCCCAGCAGGGTCAGGAATTGGAATCAGGACTCGGGTGGAAGCTCACTCAAATCGCCCAAATCCTTGGGCCTGCCGCTGGCCGCCTTGTTCTGCCGAAGGTGGCGCAAGCTGATGACAGGGATGGTCAGGCCGTCCACCTCCATCTGCTCCCGCTCGGCGTGGGCCTCCTCGAAAGTCACGCCGCTGATCTGATTCAAAACCTCTAGCCGCAGAGGTGGCACACCCATCCGCAATACCTTTCCGGGCTGCACCAGATCGGCAGTCATGCTCGTCAGACCAAAATCGTGGAAGGCGGCAACGAGGCGGGCGGCGTTCTCAGGGGACAGGGAGATAAACACATCCATGTCACCCGTCGCCCGGACGTACCCGTACAGGTTCACCGCGTAACCGCCAATCATCAGGTACTCAACTCCATGCTGGTTCAACAACGTCAAGAACTCGTTGAAGTCGGGCGGTAAGCGGATCGTAGCCATAATGAATCTGCCTCAACAATTCCAATGCTTCTAGCCGCTCAGCGGGCGTGCGGGTCAGCCAATACGCAAGCTCGTTGCCCTGATCGTCCAAGCTGCCGACTTCCAGGGCCTGACGGTTCATCCTGGTATCACGAAGGGTCATGGGGCATTTTAGCCTGCCTTGTACTTCGGCTCTCGCCCGAGTTCACCTCTACTGACAGCAAGAAGGCCGCCCCCACGAGCGGCCCTTTCCATCCCCAACACTTACAGCCCCGGAATCGGCACCGCCACTGGGCGAATCCTCTGGCCCTGGCCCTCGGCGGCGTTCAACAGCCGGTTTGTCGAGACGTTGAGGTTCTGGATGCCCTGCTCGTCGAAGCGGCCCCGCTTCAGGTTGTCGCCCACCTGGGTCAGCGACTTCTGGTAACCCGGCAGCAGGGAGCCGATGCGCGCCAGGAAGGGGTCCTGGGTGTTGCGGGTCAGCCGGATCGCCGAGTTGACCTGATAGGCGGCGAAGCCCAGCGCCAGCCCCGCCTTGACGATGGCGGAGCGCTGGCCCGGGGCGCCCGCCTGGAACTTGTACTCGCGGTAGGGTCGCAGCACCCAGGTGTTGAAGGCGTAGTACGCGGCGCCGAGGTGGAAGAGGAACCGGGCCTTCTCCCAGGCGGTGGCCTGCGCCTGCTGGGCCGGGGCGGCCACCAGCAGGGTTCCGGCGAGGATCAGGGACTTGCGCGCTTTGCTCACGCGCGAGAGTTTCCCGGCCCGGGGGCGGCGGCGGATGAGCCCGGGGTAGAGGGGGACTTGGGGAAGCCCGGAGACCCAACGCCCCTTGCCTCGCCTCTCAAGAACCGGGCACCCACCGGGGCGACAATCTGGGAAACCACCCGGGAGGACGAAACCCATGACCGACGACCGCCGAGATACCTACAACACGCCCGTAGACACCGAGGGCACGACCGGCGAGGGCGGCAACGACCTGGCGGACGAGCCCGGCAACAACGCTGCCCCAAGCCTCGACACCACGCTCGACACCTCCCGCACCGGGGGGATGGGCGGCATGGCGGGCACGCTGGGGATGGACGGCGGCGGGGGCAACACTGACTCCACCGACACGGACATGGCGGGCGACAACCGGACCACCGACGTGACCGACCTCTAGCTCTCGCCGCGCTCGGGGCGGATTCTCCACGCCTGCCGGGCCACCAGGGCGACGAGCACCACGCCGATGAGATGGCCGGGGGGATGTTGGGCGGCGAAGGCGAAGGCGAGGTCGGCGACGGCAATCGACACCGACAGGATGAATCCGGCCAGCGGCACGCGGCTCTCGTGCGGGGTGTCGTACATGGCGATGCGGGGCTGGGGATCGCCCATCGCGTCGCGGGCCTCGGCGTAGCGGATCAGGGTCAGGACGCCGTACACGAGGAGCAGCCCGGCGAGAAGGATCAGGATCAGGCCCTCGTAGCGCCCGGCGGAGGCGTAGTCGAGCGCCCCGAACGTGAAGTGCCACAGGGACGCGGAGATGGACAGCAGCGCCAGGCCCAGCATGGCGGGCGTGCTGTAGTTGGGGGGCGCACCGAGCGGCGAGGCCATAGGGTGACCCTTACGGTAAGCCCGACCGGGGGGCACGAAACGTGGGGGCGGCTGGAAAAGGCGGGCGGCCCCCCACCCCTTCCTCTAAATGTTCGCCCGCGTATCCGGAGGTATGGGCGCGCGTGGTAGACTCCTCTTGCTGCCGGGCGACAGGACAGCGCCCCCACCTTTCCCCTCTCCCCTTGTGAGCAGGCGGGCGGGCTGGGCGCCGCCCGAGACACGCGACTTTCCCCGACCCGTGGGTGAGAGGCACGCCGGGAGTGACCGTTTTCGCCGCGACCCTGCAAGGGTGCAAAGAGGCAACCCGCAGAGGCCTGCGCGACCCCATCCAGAAACGGTGACTTTCTGCGTCCTACACGAGAACATCCCACGGGGGTCCTGACCAGGTGAGGAATGCCGAGAGCGAAACAGGAGCGTACGGCGCCAGGCGACCAGAGCGTTCGCGCCGACTCCGAACAACAGCAGAGCACCGCCCCCCGGGCCGGACGTGGCCGCAAGCAGGCCGTCCAGCCCACCGAAACCCCGACCCCGGAGCCGGAGGCCGTGATCCCCGCCCCGAAACGTGGCCGTGGCCGTCAGACGCCCGCCGCGAACGACAACAACGACAACACCGCCGCGCAGCCCGAAACCCCCGCGCCCAGGCCCCAGCGGGGCAGGCGCGCCGCCCAGCCTGAGCCCACCCCGGTCGTGACGGCGGCCGCGACTCCGGGTGAGCCCACGCCCAAGCCCCGCCGTGGCCGCAAGGCGCGTGCGGAGGATCAGCTCGCCGACGCCGCTTCCCCCGAGGGAGGGATCGCCGAGCCCGTCCCCGTCGAGACCGCGCCTGTGGAGACGGCCCCCGTCGAGATCACCCCGACCGAGGACGCGGCGGCGGTCACCACGGCGGAACCCGTCGAGGTGGCCGCCGAACCCGCCCCCGTGGCGCAACCCCCCAACCGCCGGGGCCGCAAGGCGAAAGCCGCCACCGAGCCCGAAGCTCAGCCGGAAGCCGTCGCCTCACCTGCCGTAGAAACCGCCGGAGCGCCCAGGAACCGGCGCGGACGCCAGGCGAAGGCCCAGCCCGTCGCCGAAGCCGAGCCCGCGGCGGACGGGGGACAGGCCGAGCCGGAACAGGCCACCGAGCCCGTCCTGCTCGAAGTGCCCCGCACCCGCCGGGGCCGCAAGCCGAAGGTCGTCACCCCCGTTGCCGAACGGCCGCAGACGGCCAGCCCGGAGGACCTTCCCCTCACCGAGGTGCTGGGCGGCGTGGAGCCCGTGGCGGTCGAGGACCCCGACCCCGCCGGGGAGGCCCCCCAGACCGCGCTGGCCGTCGCCCCGGACGGCGGGCAACCTCTCCCCCTCGTGGATCACCCTGCCCTGGAGGGCGACGGGGAAGAGGGCGAGTTTCCAGGTGAGCTCCACGCCAGCCCGTCCGCCGGACAGACCGGGGCCACCCAGGCCGAGGACGACCTCGGCGCCGACGGCCAGCCCCACCCCGCCCGCGACCTCGTGGTGGCGCAGCTTCGCAAGGTGGGGCGGCCCATCCACGTCCGCGACCTGGAGCGCACCTTTACCCGGCAGACCATGAACCGTCTGGGCGGCGACTGGCGCGATCTGGAGACGATGCTGGAGGAACTGGTCCAGACGGGCGAGGTCATCCGCACCCGGCGGCGTACCTACGGCCTGCCCGAGGCGATGAACCTCGTGCGGGGGCGCTTCCAGGCGTCGGCGGCGGGCTTCGGCTTCGTGGTGCCGGATTCGGGCGGCGAGGACTTCTACGTCGCCCCCGAGAACACGATGGAGGCCTGGAACGGCGATATCGTGCTCGTGCGGATGGAGGGCCGGGGCGACACCGGACGCGGCGGCCAGGGTCCCCGCCGGGGCCAGCGCGGCGACGGCAGCCCGCGCGCCTCGGTGGTCCGGATCGTGCAGCGGGCGTACAAGCAGCTCGTGGGCAGCCTGGAATTCAGCAAGGGCCACCCCATCCTCAAGCCCGACGACCACCGCGCCCGGCACCGCATCCTGCTGCTGCCGGAGGGAATCGAGGGCCTCCAGAGCGGTGCCCGCGTCGTCACCGCCCTCTTCTGGCCCGAGCACACCGGCGAGGACGAGGTGTTCGGGCAGGTCACCCGCGTCCTCGGCGCGGAGGACGACCCCGAGACCGAGACGGAAGCCGTGATCGTCAAGTACGGGCTGCGCGGCGAGTTCCCGGATGAGGTCCTGGCCGAGGCGAATGCCATCCCGACCGAGCTTCCCGCCGAGGCGCTGGTGGGCCGCCTCGACCTGCGCGACTTCAACATCTTCACGGTGGACGGACGCGACGCCAAGGACTTCGACGACGCCATTCACATCCAGCCGACCCCCGGGGGCACCTTCGTGGTGGGCGTCCACATCGCGGACGTGAGCCACTACGTGCGCGAGGGCACCCCGCTCGACAAGGAGGCCTACGCCCGCGCGACGAGCGTGTACCTTCCCGGCCGGGTCCTGCCCATGCTCCCCGAACACCTCAGCAACGGGGTGTGCAGCCTCGTCCCGCATGAGGACCGGCTGACGATGACGGCGCTCGTCGAACTCTCCGCCGAGGGCGACATCCTCGACGTGCGGCTCACGCCGAGCGTGATTCGGAGCAAGGCGCGGCTCACCTACGACGAGGTGCAGGCGTACTCGGAGGCGACCTCCACCCTGCCCGACCACGCGCGGCACCTGGAGGGGGACCTCCACCTGCTGCTCAAGATCACCTCCAAGCTGCGCCAGAAGCGGCTGCGCGAGGGGTCCCTCGACTTCAAGCTGCGCGAGGTCAAGGTGGACGTGGGGCCCGGCGGGCGGATGGAACTCATCCCCATCCGCGAGGAGACGGCGCGCGGGATGATCGAGGACCTGATGCTGCTCGCCAACAAGGTGGTCGCCCGCTCCCTGATCGAGCGCGAGGTTCCGGCCCTCTTCCGCATCCACGAGGAACCGACCCTCCAGAAGTTTCAGGACGTGACGAACGCGCTGGGGCGCCTGGGTGTCTCCTTCCCGGGCGGGGAGCCGACCCCGCAGGCGTACCAGGCGGTCTTGAAGGGAGTGCGGGGCACGCCGCGCGAGAGCGTGGTGAATACCCTGCTCCTGCGCTCGATGCAGCAGGCGAAGTACGCGGGCGAGAACCTGGGGCACTTCGGCCTCGCCTTCCGCGAGTACCTGCACTTCACGTCGCCGATCCGGCGCTACCCGGACCTGCTGGTCCACCGGGTGCTCAAGGGCGTGCTGGCGGGGGACCTGACGGCCTCCTCACGGGGGACCCACGACCTGCGGGGCAGACTGCCGGGGATGGGCGAGCACACGTCCGAGCGCGAGCGTTCCGCCGCCGAGGCCGAGCGTGACCTCACGAAGTACTACCAGGCGAAGTGGGCGCAGGAGCACCTCGGCGAGACCTTTCCCGGCAACGTGTCGGGCGTGGTGGCGAGCGGGCTGTTCGTGGCGCTGGACAACGGCGTCGAGGGCAAGCTGCACATCTCGAACCTCGACGACGACTACTACATCTACCTGGAGGACGCCCAGATTCTGCGGGGACGCTCGAACGGGCGCACCTTCCGGCTCGGGGACGCCCTCACCGTGACCATCAGCCAGGTAAACCCCCTGGCCCGGCAAATCGATTTCACCCAGGAGACCGCTATGGACGGCGACACCCCCGTCCGGCCCCGCGCCCGCAGGCGTGAGGACCGGGAAGCAGAGAAGCGCGAGAAGTTGCAGTCGGTCAGCACGGCCGCCCCCCGCAAGTTCACCCTCGACGAACCCCAACCTGCCACCCCGGCGACCCCGGCCCGCGCGGACGGCGGACGCGGGCGCGGTCAGGGACGCGACGGGCAGGGACAGGGCCGCGAGGGGGGCGGGCGTGACTCCGGCAGCCGTCCCCCCATGCGCCCGAGCAGCCAGGGCGGCGGCTACAAGCGGCGCGTGATCACGCTGGAGCGCCCCCGCAACGAGCACCTGCGGCCCGTGAACATCACCGTGCAGCGCATGTACTTCGGCGACTGGACGGTGGAGAACATGCCGCCCGACGAGGGCCAGGGCGCAGGGGGCGGCGGACGCGGCTTCGACCGCAGTGACCGGGGCGGGCGCGGCCAGGGCTTCTCACGCGGCGGGAGTGACCGGGGCGCGGTGCCCAGCCTGAACGGGCGTCAGGGCGGAGGCCGCCCGCCCCGTCCGCAACCTCAGCAGGCTCAGGCCACCCCTCAGGGAAGCGGCGGGCAGGGCGGCAGTGACGCCGAGGCCCAGCGTCGCCGCCGCCGCCGGGGCCGCCGGGGTGGGAACGGCGGGCAGGGGTAAGGCGAGGGAGGTTTATTCAACGGGGCGGGTCAGGGGGGAACCTCTGGCTCGCCTTTTTGGTTGAGGGTGGGGCCGCGCAGGCATAAAAACTCCTCCCCTTGACTCGTAGAGCTGCTGGCAGAGGGGGGAGGCCGGGTGGGGGTGAAGCGGGCAGGGCGCCACAAGGCCAGCAGGAAGGGGAAGGCATCTTCTTGTCGGTAGAAGTGGTCACACGCCCCCTCACCCCGGCCCTCTCCCGCAGGGGGAGAGGGAGAAAAACTTTTACGTCTCGTACGTCCGGGCCACGCTTGTCAGGACGCTCCGCAACTCGCCCGGCGTGATCAGGCCCATCGCCATCGCGTGGCTGGCGGCGTTCAGGCTGTCGGCGGCGAGCACGAGGTCCACGCCCGCCTTGCGAACCTCCTCGCGGAGTTTCATGACGCCCTCGTCACGCATGGCTTCCGTCACGTCGCGGATGTAGACGGCGAGGACGCGGCCCGGGTGGCGGCGCACGACCTCGGCGTAGATTTCGGGGTCCTTCTCGCCGCTGTCGCCGACGAGGACGAAACTCAGGCCCGGGAAGCGGGCGAAGATGCGCTCGATCACGCCGTGCTTGTAGCCGCCGTGCCCGGCGAGCAGGTCAAAGCCCCAGTTGCGCAGGAAGATCGGCCCGAGCGGGATGCGGCGGTAGTCGAGGAACTGCCACAGCAGGTCGAAGAAGTTCCAGGGGCTGCTCGACACGTAGAAGATCGGGTTGCGCGCCTCGCCGTCGCGGGTCAGCGCCCGGTACAGCGCCCCGACGCCGGGAAAGGGCAACCGGGTGCGCGCGTTGCCCGTCAGGCTGGTGGCGAGCATCCGGGGCAGGCTGGTCACGTCCGACTGGATCACGGTGTCGTCGAGGTCGCTGATGATGCCGAAGCGGGCCCCCGCCACGACCTGCGCGCGGGCACGGGTGGTGCCGGGGCGGCCCTCGATGCTGAGCTGCGCCTCGTGCCAGCCGTCGGCGAAGGGCAGGCTCTCCCCCGGGGGGGTAAAGGTCAGGGTGAAGTAGCCGTCGGCGTCGCTCACGCCGCTCGTCACGGCACCCCCCAGGCTTCCAGTCACCCGCACGCCCGAGACCTCGCGGGAGAGCAGGCGGCGCAAGACGTTGCGGAAGTTGCGCCAGCGGGGATCGCCCCTCTTGGGGGGCGCGACCATGCGGGGCAGCAGCACCCGGCCCGTCAGTTCCACCCCCTGGGGGGTGCCCCAGCCCACGTAGGGCTGCAAGATGAGCTTGCCGCGCGCCCGGCGGGGCTGCACGTAGCCGCTGACCGCGTGGTCGAGGGCCGTCAGCCCCCGCTCCAGCGCGGGTTGAATCGCCTTGAATGCGGTCTTGGCGCCTAGCATCTGGGCGTCAGTCTACGCACCGCAGGCGGGGACCGGAGTGGGGCGGGCTGAAGGGAACGCTGAGGGATGGCCCCCACCGCCTGGGCGACGCAGGGGGCGGGCTACCCGTCACGCCGCAGCGGCAGCACGACAGTGAACCTGGCCCCACCGAGGGGGGACGCGCCCGTGCTCGCCTGTCCGCCGTGGGCGAGGGTCAGCGCCCGCACGATGGCGAGCCCCAGGCCGCTGCCCCCCGTGTCCCGCGCCCGGCTCTCGTCCAGCCGCGTGAAGCGCGTGAACACCTGCTCGCGGCTCTCCTCCGGGATGCCGGGCCCGTCGTCGTCCACATGCAATCGGGCCGCTGTCCCGTCCACTTCCACACACACGGCCACCTCAGACCGGGCGTGCCGCAGGGCGTTCTCCACGAGGTTCGCCGCCACCTGCCGCATCCGGTCCGGGTCAGCTATAAGGAGGGCAGGTTGACTCTGAAGAGTGAGCGTCACGCCCCGCGCCCCCGCCCGGTCCCCGAGGTCGCGCACCACCTGTCCGGCGAGGTCCGAAAGATCCACCTCCCGCGTGTGCAGGCCCAGCCGCCCCGCGTCCGCCAGGGTCAGCGTCCGCAGGTCCCCGACCAGCCGGGTCAGGAGCTGCGTCTGGGTGCTCAGCAACGCGACCTGCCCGGGTTCGAGCGGGTACACCCCGTCCTCCAGCGCGTCGAGGCGGGCCTGCATGATGGCGATGGGGGTGCGCAGCTCGTGGGCGATGTCGGCGACCGCCTGCTGGCGCTCGCGTTCCAGGGTCTGGAGGCTCTGGGCCATCTCGTTGAAGGTGCGGGCGAGGTCGGCCACCTCGCGCTCGCCGGTCAGGACGGGGGCGCGGGCGGCGAGGTCTCCCCCGGCCAGCCGTGCGGCGGCCTGCGAGACGGCGGTGACGGGCCGCGCCACCCGCCGCGCGAGGAGCAACCCCAGCGTGGCCGCGACCAGGGCCGCGAGGAGCCCCGCCTGCACCAGGCTCGTCTGCACGTCGCGCACGAAGTCCTGAGAGCGGGGGTTGAGGACGGCGGGAAAGGCTCGCTCCGGGCGGCGGCCCGGTTCCTCCTCGCGGCGCCCGTCCGTGACCGTGACCACCCCGCCGCCCGGCAGGGTGACCGTGCCGCTGACGCCCGGGCTCGACTGGCCGGGCGGCAGGCTCGCCTGGTCCGCGTCGCCGAGGCGAATCTCGGGGACGGGCGGGTTGGGGGCGAGCTGCTGCCCCAGCCGCTCGGCCTCCTGGCGGGCACGCAGGTAGGCCTGCACCTCGGGGGGCAGCCGGGCCACCTCGCGCCGCACGGCGAGGTTGGAAAACAGAAACATCCCCCCCACCGCCAGCCCCACCACGAGCAGCATGGCGAGCAGCAGGGTGACGGCCAGGCTCGGCCCCCGCCACCCGGAGCCCGGGGAGGAAGGGTTCAAACGCCCGCCTCCAGGCGGTAACCCACCCCCCGCACGGTGTGCAGCAGCCCCCCCGCCTGCGCCGCGTCGAGCTTGCGCCGCACCGACGCCAGGTGAGCGTCCACCACCCGCTCCAGCGCCTCCGACTCCGGCAGGGCGGCGGCGAGCAGCTCCTCGCGCGTGAAGGCCCGCCCCGGCACCTGCGCCAGATGCGCCAGCAGCCGGAACTCCGCCGGGGTCAGGCCCAGGGGCTGCCCGTTCACCCGCGCCACCACCGCCCGGCGGTCCACCTCCAAAGGACCCACCCGCAGCGGGCGCTCGTGGTCGTCCAGCACCGCGCTCACCCGCCGGAGCACCGCCTTGACGCGCGCCATCACCTCGCGGGGGCGGAAGGGCTTGACCACGTAGTCGTCGGCGCCGAGTTCCAGGCCGACGATCTGGTCACTCTCCTCGGCGCGGGCGGTCACCAGGATGACGGGGGTGGAGCCGTCAGCGCGCACGGTCTTGAGGACATCGAGACCGCTTCTGCCCGGCAGCATGATGTCGAGCAGGATCAGGTCGGGGCTGGCGGCGCGGTAGACGGTGAGGGCCGCGTTCCCGTCGGCGGCGCGTTCGGTGCGGTAGCCTTCCTGCCGGGCGTAGGCTTCGAGCACCTCCGCGAGCTGGGGTTCGTCCTCCACGATCAGGATCAGCGCACTCATGATCGTATGGTAAGTGCCCCCGGCGAAGGTTGTGCGAACGCGCCGCCCCTGCCCCGGGGGACTCCGGGCGGCGCAAAGGCGTCTGGCGGCCCGTCCGGGCGTCTTCGACAAACCTTCAAAAAAGGTGAGCGCGCCGTTCGCGGACTCGGGTCAGGCTGGGGGACATGACCTCCTCCTCTTCCCCGCCTGCCCGCGCCCCCAGCTCGCGCCTCCTGCTGACGCTCGCGCTCACCCTCGGTGTGGGCGGCGCCCAGGCGCAGACGGCCAGCCCCACGCCCTCGACGCCGACCTCCACGACGGCCGCGCCCTCGACGCTGACGCTGGAGGGGGCGCTCGCGCGGCTGGCGCAGGCCCCCAGCGTGACCCAGGCGCAGCTCAGCGTGCAGGTCGCCCAGCAGAACCTGGGCGCCGCCCGCAGCGCCCTGGGCCTGAGCGTCAGCGTCACCGGCACCACGGGCTACACGGGCCCCTCCACGACCACGACCGACGAGGGCACCACCTCCACCGCAGGCAGCCTGGGGGGCAGCGTCGGCGTGCAGGCGAGCCTGGGCCTGCTGCCCTGGTCGAGCGGACAAGGCAGCCTGCGCATCGCCCAGCGCAGCCTCACCCTCGCCCAGGCCAACCTCCAGGCCGCCCAGGCGAGTGCGCGCCTGAACGTCTACGTGCAGTACCTCGCCGCCGTCGTGGCGCAGCGCGACGTGACCCTCGCCCAGAACACCCTCACCCTGCGCCAGCGCCAACTCCAGATCGCGCAGACCCAGCGTGCCCAGAACAACGCCACCCAGGAGAGCGTGCTCACCGCGCAGGCCAACGTGCAGCTCGCCCAGGCGGCCCTGCTCGAAGCCCGCAGCGACCTGGAGGTGGCCCGGCTGAACCTCGCAGCGGTCCTCGGCCAGAGCCTGACCACGGTCACGTTCAGCACCCAGCCCGCAAGCAGCTTCACCCTGCCCGACCTGAATGCCCTCGTCACCCGCGCCCGCACGACGACGGTGGACGTGATCGAGGCGCAAAACACCCTCGCCGCCGCCCAGGAGACGCTCGAGGAGCAGCAGCGCGACCAGCGGCTGCCCGACCTGACCGCCAGCCTGCGCTACGGGCCCGCGAGCAGCGGCGGCGTGAGCGCCAGCGTGGACGTGAAGGAGGGCAACGCGGGCGTCGGCTACAGCGTGCCCTTTGGCGGCAGCGGGAGCGGCGCGAGCAACCGGGTGGTCGCCAGCGTGACGGGCAGCTACGTGGTGTACTCGCCCGCCCTGCGCGCCCAGATTTCGGCGGCGCAGGCCAACGTCACCCAGGCGCAGCTCACCCTGAGTGTGGCCCAGCAGAACGCGGAGCTAAACGTCCGCACCCTCTACAGCACCGCCCAGACGAACCTCACGGCCCTGGGATCCAGCGCCACCCAGGTCGAGGTCGCGCAGGCCACCCTCAGCGCCGCGCGGGCCCGCCTCGCCGCCGGGACGGGCACCGCCGACGCCGTGACGAGCGCCCAGATCGCTCTCGCCCAGGCGCAGCGGAACCTGGTGCAGGCGCGCGCCACGGCGCAGCTCGCCCTGATCCGACTCCAGAACGCCGCCGGAGGCCCCCAGTGAACCGTGCCCTCGCCCTGTCCGCCGCGCTGCTGCTCCCGGCGGCAACGGCCCAGTCCGCCCTCACGCTCACCCGCGCCGTACAGTCCGCCCTCGCGGGTGGCACCGACGTCCGCACCGCCCAGGCCAACCTCGACAAGGCCACCGCCACCAACAAGGCCGCCCAGGCCGACCCCAGCACCCTCGCCGCCGCCAAGCTCTCCGCCCAGAACACCCAGGCGCTCGCCCGGGTCGGGCTCCGGGCCGCCCGGCTCTCCACGCTTCAGAGCACCGTCAACGCCTACACGGCGCTGCTGGAAGCACAGGAGAACGTCGAACTCCAGGCCCTCCAGGTGCAGGTCGACCAGAAGGCCCTCCAGGTCGCGCGGGTCAAGCTCAGCGTGAGCAACGCCACCCCCCTCGACGTGCAGCGCGCCCAGAACACCCTGGCGGGCAGCACCGAGGACCTCGCCGACGCCCGCGCCCAGGTCAACCTCGCCTCCGCCCGCCTCGCCACCCTGACGGGGCTTTCCGGCGGTGTGCGGGCAGCGGGACCGCCGAACGTCCCCCCCCTCAAGACCAGCCTCGCCTCGCTGCGCACCGGGCTCAACACGAACCTGACGGGGGTGGTGAGCGCCGGGCAGGCGGTCTCCGAGGCGCAACTGGCCGTCCGGTTGGCGGACAACGACTTCACCCCGGCGCGCACGCTGGCCGACGCGCGCACCACCCTGGCGAACGCCGGGCGGAGCCTCGACGCGGCGCAGAAGAACGCCCAGACGACGCTGGCGGGCGCGTACCAGACGGCCCAGAACGCGGCGGCGCAGCTTGGGGTGGCGCAAAGCCGCGAGGCCGCCGCGCAGAGGAGCTACACCCAGGACGCGGCGCGGCTCAGGAGCGGGACGATCAGCGCGGTGACGCTTCAGGAGACGCAACTCGCGCTCAAGCAGGCCCGCTTCGCCCGCCTCCAGGCGCAGGACGCGGTGCTCGAAGCCCTCGCCGCCCTCTCCGTCGCCGCCGGACAGAACCTCTCCGGCCTCGGCGGCACGCTCTAGCCGAAGGAAAGGGGGCGGGGAGGCCAGCGCGTCCGGCCTCCCCGCCCCCTTCCGTCTATCCGAGGCCCGGCAGGACCCACCTGATCAGGCTCAGCGTTCCGAGGATCAGGGCCCGGGCGCGGGCGAGCGCCCCGGCCCAGGGCGTCCCCCTGACCGCCCACCATAGACCGAACCCGGCGGCGACGGCCTGCCAGAATGTCAGCGCCCGCACCCTCCGGCCCTCACTCGAAGAGGGTGCTCACGCTCTGACCGACGTGGATATTGGTGATGGCGTCGGCGAAGAGGGGGGCGACGTCGAGGACGGCGAGCTTGCCGTTCGAGGCGGCGATCTTCTCCGGCGAGACGTAGACGGTGTTCGTGCTGGCGACCTGGGTCACGTCGAGGGCGGCGATGCGCTCGATGGCGGGGCCGGTGTACACGCCGTGGGTGACGGCGACGTACACGTCCCGGGCACCGAGGCTGCGGGCGATGTTCACCGTCTCGACGAGGCTCCCGGCGGTGCTGATCTCGTCGTCCACGATAAAAACCGTCTTGCCCTCCACGTCGCCGATCAATGCGCGGGGGCGGACCTCGGTGTCGGAAAGCCTTTCTTTGTCGATCATGGCGAGGCCGGAATTCAATCGGCGGGCGATCTGCGAGGCCCGCTTGATGCTGCCCGCGTCGGGGGCGAGCACCACGCCCTCGTGGGCGTTCGGGACGCAGGAGCGGAAGTGTGCGCTGAGCACCCGGTCGGCGGAGAGGTGATCGACGGGCACCTTGAAAAAGCCGTGGACCTGCGGCGAGTGCAGGGTCATGGTGAGCACGCGGTCCGCGCCCGCCTCCTGAAGGATGTCGGCGACCAGCCGCCCGGCGATGGAGATGCGCGGGCTGTCCTTTTTGTCGCTGCGGGCGTAGGAGAAGTACGGGATCACGGCCGTGACCCGCCCCGCCGAGGCGCTCTTGGCCGCGTCTATCAGGAGCAGCAGTTCCATGATCGAGTCGCTGACGGGGGTGGAAAAGGTCTGCACGATGAACACGTCCCCCTCGCGCAGCGACTCCTCGTAATGGACGATCAGGTTGTCGTTCGTGAACTTCTCGGTCTTGCTGTGGCCGAGCGGCACGCCGAGGTTGTCGCAGATCGCCTGCGCGAGGGGGCAGTTGCTCTGGCCCGAAAAGACGAGCAGCGGCTGGCGGCGGCTGGAGGCCAGCCGCTCGGAAGGGGCGCGGTGGGGCACGGTCACGGTGGGGAAACCTCCGGGAAAGGGGAGCGGGGGCCGGGCAAGACCACCGGGAAGGAAAAACTCAGCGTTGCAAACGTCCGCAGGAAGCATACCCGGACTGTCAGGGACCTTACAGCCCCGGGCTCGTCCCCCGTCCGGGAACAACGGTTCCCCCAAAGAAGAGAGGCGCGGCCTCCCTCGCCACGCCCCTCCCCCGTCCTCCGGAGCCCTCAGTCGCCCCGGAAGATCTTGCCCACCTTGTCGAAAAAGCCCTCGCGGTGCTCGGCCACCTCGTCGCCCACCGCGCGGGCGTAGGCGTGCAGGGCTTCTCTCGCCTCGGCGTTGAGTTGCCCTGGCCTGGGCACCGTGACCTCGTACTCGACGATCAGGTCGCCCGTCCCGGCGCCCTGGAGGCGCGGGAGCCCCTGGCCGCGCAGGCGGTGGAGTTCGCCGTGCCCGGTGCCGGGCTTGACCTCCACGGTCTGCGGGCCGTCCAGCGTGGGCACCGTGACCTCACCGCCGAGGGCCGCCTTGGCGAAGCCGATCTTCGCCGTGTGGATCAGGTGTTCCTGCTCGCGGCGCAGCTCGGGGTGGGGTTCCATCTCGATGTGGACGTAGAGGTCGCCGTTGCCGCCGGGCCCCTCGTTCCCCTTGCCCGCCACCCGGATGCGGTAGCCCTCGTCGATGCCGCGCGGGAGCTTGACCTTCACCGTCTCGGCCCCCAGGGTCCGGCCCCGGCCCTTGCACACCGTGCAGGGGTCCTGAATGAGCTGGCCCTCGCCCCGGCAGGTCGGGCAGGGCTGCTGGGTCTCGACCACCCCGAAGATCGTCCGGGCCTGGGCGCGGACCGCCCCCACCCCGCCGCAGGTCGAGCAGGTCTTCGGCGGCTTGCCGCCCGGCTCGGTGCGGCTGCCGTGGCAGTGCTCGCAGCCCGTCAGGCGGTCCACCTCGACCTCGATCTCCTCGCCCGCGCGGGCCTGGAGCAGGGTGACCCGCGCCTCGGTCTCGATGTCGTCCCCGCGCGCCGGACCCCGGCGGCCCCCGCGACCGCCCACGCCGCCGAAGAGCTGCTCGAAGATGTCCATCGGGTCGAAGCCGACGCCGCCCATCCCGCCGAAGGGGTCGCCGCCGGGACCGGTTCCCATCCCCGGCGCGCTGCCGAAGCGGTCGAAGTGCGCCCGCTTCTCGGGGTCGCTCAGCACGGCGTAGGCCTCGTTGATGCGCGCGAACTGCTCGGCGGCCCCCTCCTCCTTGTTGCGGTCGGGGTGGTACTTGAGGGCCAGCTTGCGGTACGCGCTCTTGATCTCGTCGGCGCTCGCCGCCCTGGCGACGCCCAGCAGTTCGTAGTAGTCCATAGGTTTGTTGTCGCCGGACACGCAGCACCCGGCCTCCACTCCCCAGGTTAACATGACCGGACTCAAGAAACGTGGGTGTCCTAGAAGTGTGGGGGGGAAGCCGGGGGCCGCCGGGCGGGCCGAGCGGGTACGCTGGGGGCATGATCACCTACCGGCGGCAAAACGCCCTGACCCCCGAGAAGGACGCCGAGATCACCGTGAACCTCACGCCGCTGCTGCTGTTCGCCGTGGGCTTCGTGGTCGTGCGCGCCGTGCTGCGCAGCGTGCGGGCGAATTAGGTCCCCGCCTTCCATGAGCGACCCTTCCGGGCAGTTCAAGAGCCTCAGCAGCGGGCGCCTGGTCGTCCCGGGCTGGACGGGCCTCATCCCCGGCCTGCCCGACGCCGTGGAGATTGGGTTCGACCTCGGCCCGCACGACCTCACCCGCGAGTATGCCTGTCTGCTCGTGGAGTACTGGGCGACCCCCGAGGACCTGACCCTCCAGAGCGTCCTGCCCGTGCGGGCCTTCGCCGCCGCGCCGGAGGGCTGGTGCGTGTTCGTGCCCGCGCGGGGCCGCGTGCTCGTGCGCGCCCTCGACCCGCAGCCCAACCCGCCCGCGCTGGCGAGCCACTGGCTGAACATCGACCCGCGCACGCCCGAGGGGACGGTGGTGACGGTGGCGGTGAGCCTGCCCCTCTCCCCCGGGCGGAACCCGTTGCCCGGCGGCTGAGGACCTACCGCGCCCGCGCCGCCGCCAGCGAGGAGCGCACCGCCGCCTCGGCGTTGAGGGTGCCGACGCCGCAGGTCTTGCGGGGGTCGAGGGGGTCGCAGCGTCCGCCCGGAAAGGGGGTGGCGGTGCGGGTGAGGAGCTCGCGCACCCCGGCGGGGCTCAGGCCCGGCTTCAGGCCGAAGAGGAGGCTGGCGACCCCCGCCACCTGGGGGGCCGCGAAACTCGTGCCGTCGGGATCGCGCTCGCCACCGGGGCCGCTGACGCTGCTCGCCACGACGCCGTGGCCGGGCTCCCCACCGGGCGCGGCGAGGGCCACGCTGGCGCCCCAGTTCGCGTAGGCGGGCCGCTGTCCCGTCACGGTCACGCTCGTCACCGTCAGGACGTTCCGGCATCCGGCGGGCGTGTAGCCCCGCGCGTCCGCCCCGTCGTTCGCCGCCCCCGCCACCACGAGCGCTCCCCGCGCGGTCACGGCGTCGAGGGCCGCCTGGACGCGGGGGTCGCACCCGGTCAGCGGAACGAAGTCGGCGAAGAGGCTGAGGTTGAGCACCCGCGCCGGGTTGGGGTTGGCGGGCACGCCGGAGACCGGGAGGCCCGCCGCCCAGCGCAGGGCGTCCGCGAGGTCCTGGGGGTCGATCAGGCCGTCCACCCCCGCCACCCGCACCTGCACGATCCGGGCCTGCGGGTTGAGGCCCGCCATCCCGCGCCCGTCGTGCGCCGCCGCGATCAGGTTGGCGACGACCTCGGCGTGGTAGGCGAACGGGCCCGCCCCGCTCGCGTCGCGGTCGCGCCCGTCGCCGTCCCCGGAGCGCGCGGGGTCGGACACGAAGTCGTACCCGTTCACCAGCCGCCCGGCGAGTTCGGGGCTCCGGACGAAGCCGGTATCGAGCACCGCGACCGTGACCGGGGCGCCCCGCCGACCCCCCAGCAGCGCCCACGCGCCCGACGCCCGGATCGCCTCCAGGTTCCACTGCCGCGCGAACAGAGGATCGGCGGGGCGGTAGAGCGTGGGGACCACTGGGGAGGTCGTGGGCGGGGCCGTGAGGGGCAGGAGCGGTGGGGCGGGCGGTGCGGGGGTGGGGACGGGCTGGAGTTCAGGCAGGCTTGTCGCGCCGGGAGAGAGAGGCAGGGCGGGAATCGGGACGACCCGGGGCGCGGCGGCGGCCATCCCCACCAGGGCGCCCGTCAGCAGCAGGGAGCGCAGAAAGGTCACCCGCCCAGTCTGGCGCGGGGCGCTGACCCGGGGCTGAGAGCGGGATGGTCCCGGGCGGGGAAAGCGGGTGTGTCCCCCCGCCCACCGCGTACCATCCTCCCATGACCTCGACCCAGGCAAGGCGGCAAGTCGTCATCCTCACGGGCGCGTCGAGCGGCATCGGGCGGGCGACGGCGGAGGAACTCGCCCGGCGCGGGCACACGCTCGTCCTCGCCGCCCGGCGCGAAGGCACCCTGGCGGCCCTGGCACGCGAACTCGACCCCAGCGGCTCGCGGGTGCTGGCCGTGCCCACCGACGTGACCGACGCCGCCTCCCGCCGCGCGCTGGTCGAGACGGCGCGGGAGCGTTGCGGCCCCATCGACGTGCTGATCAACAACGCGGGCGTGACCGTCGAGCGCGGCTGGTGGTGGGACGACCCCGACCCCCTGCGGGTGCTGCGGGTGAATCTGGAGTCCCCCATCGAACTCACCCGGCTGGTGCTGCCTGAGATGCGCTCGCGGGGATCGGGCCACATCGTCAACATCGGCTCGGTGGCGGGGCGGGCGGCCACCAACGGCCTCTACTCGGCGAGCAAGTTCGGCCTGCGCGGCTTCTCGCTGGCCCTGCGCCGCGAACTTCTGGGCACGGGCGTCACCGTCAGCCTGATCGCCCCCGGCTTCGTCCGCAGCGAGATGACCCGCGCCGCCCGCCTCCCCATGCCCGGCCCGGGGGTCGTCGCCCGCGCCGTCGCCGACGTGCTGGAGCGTCCCCGGCGCGAGGTGATCGTCCCGCGCGTCTACCGCCCCCTCGCCTTCCTCGACCACGCCCTGCCCGGGGTGGGGGACTGGGTGGTGCGGCGGATCATCCGGCGGCGGTACGCGCACGGGGAGGGGTAGGGGAGGAGCGCGGGGGGTGTGGGGCGGTGAGGGGCGCCGGGGGGACGCTTCGTTCACCCCCTCCCAGCCTCCCCCACAAGGGGGGAGGAGCTAGAAGAGCGGGAGCCTTTGCTCTTTTCAAACCGTCTATCTGGACGCCCCATGAGTAGCCTTGACTGAACGGTCCTGGCCCACAGCCACGTCGGCTCGCGCAGCGAGACGGTGGGCCCGCGACTGGGACGCAACAAGATCAAACATTCCATCCGGAAAAACCCGACCACCCGCGCCGTCCGTGTGTCCTTGCCGAGCGCAGCGGAAAGCTCCCCCTGCCCCCTCTGGGGGGAGGGGGCTGGGGGGTGGGGGCAAGCCGAATCAAGACACCCGGCCCCCCACCCCTCGCCGCCCCACCAACAGCAGCCCCAGCGTCCCCCCCGCCAGCAGCGTGAGCAAGAGCCCCGCGTGCCCCACCGCCAGAAACGCGAGCGGCACGAGCGCGGCCACCACCAGCGGCACCACATACCTCCGCCCCAGCGTCGCCACCCCGAACGCCACCCCCACCCCCGACCCCAGCGGCAGGGCGACGAGCGGCGGCAGGTAGGCGGTCAGCACGCCCCCCAGCGTGAACCCCACCGCCAACCCCAGCACCGCCCCCGCCAGCGGCAAGGGCGCGATCACCCGCTGGCGCTGCCACGCCCACGCCAGAACGAGCAGCGGCGCGAGCAGCAGGGCCAGCGGCGCCACGAACCCGACCTTGGCGAGCGTCTCCCTCACGCTCCCCTGCGCGAAGACGACGGCGACGTTTTGCGCGGTGATCACGTCCTCCAGCCGCCAGCGCAGCGTGCGAGGGTGGCCCAGCCCGTCCCGCGAGAGGTCCGTGGGAAAGAGGCTGTAGCGCTCGAACTTCGCGGGCCGGTCGGCCGTGACGGTGAGGTCGAGGTTGCGCAGCGGCTCGCGGCGGTCGGCGAGGCGGTAGCTCCAGCCGCGCGAGCCCTGGTGGCGGTAGGCGACGTTCACCCGCACCGTCTGCCCGGCGCCGACCAAACCCTCCCAGACGCTGCCCTCCCGCAGGTCGCTCGCCCGGTAGCCCCGCCCGTTCACGGTGAGGCGAAACCCGCTCAGGGTGCCGCTCCCCTCGGGCAGGGGAAAGACGAAACGCGCGGTGACGGGTTCGGTGCGCGGGTTGGTGAAGGTGTAGTCGGCGGAAAAGGCCGCGTTGTAGTACGTGCCGCGCCCGCCCACCGGGTCCACGAAGCGCAGGTCGGCGGTGACCCGGCTGGTGTCCAGACCCAGGGGCGATTCGGTCTGGAGGGTCACGTCTCGCGAGTAGACGAGGGTGCGCCCCCGCCGGGTGAAGCCCTCCCGGATGTCCTGCACGGTCAGGCCGGGCGTGCCCACGAGGTAGGGCAGCAGGGTCTCCCACCCGCCGTTCAGTTGCAGCCGCGCGTACACGTCGGCGGGCAGGACCAGGGTGCGGGTGTACGTCCGGGCGTCGAGCAGGCTCACGCGTGGGGAAGTCTGCACGGTCTGCCCCCCGTCCGGGTCGGCGGCGTTCGCGTACCGGGCACTTTGCCCCGCCCCCAGCCGCGCGTCCACCGCCCGCCGCGTGACGTGCAGCGCGAGGGCGCCCACGCCGACCGCCAGCGCCACGACTACCCAGCGCCCGAGGGCAGGCCCCCGCGCCCCCACCCACCCCAGCCCCGCCCGAAAGCGCTCGCGGTCGAGCAGCCCGACGAGCAGGAGCGCCACCAGGGCCGCCCCCAGCACGAGGGCCAGCGGCACGGCGAGACCGGCCAGCCGGGAGAGGGCGTCTACGAGGGCCTTGAGCGCGGTCTGAACCATCGGGACCTCCAGGGGATGTCAAGCAGGGGACTCAAGAGAGTCCATAGCTCATGAGGAGCCTCTTGCTCATCCCACCAAAGGAGGAGGTGGCCTCTTTCCCCCCGGCGCACGGCGCCCGCTCCCCCGTCCCGCTAGACTCGGCCCGATGAGCAAACGGGTGAGGGTCGGCGCGGAGGCGGAGTTGCCGGAGGGCAGCCAGACGGAGGTGCAGGTGGACGGCGTGGGCGTGCTGGTGGTGCGGCACGGGGGCGCGTTCTATGCCCTGCGGAACAACTGCACCCACCAGAACTACCCGCTGCTGGGCGGCGAGGTGAGCCTGGGCCGGATCACCTGCGAGAAGCACGGGGCCAAATTCGAGCTCGCCACCGGCAAGGCCAAGACTCTGCCCGCCGTCAAGCCGGTGCGGATCTACGGCACGGTCGTCGAAGGCGGCGACGTGTACGTGCTGCCCCTCTGAACCTCATGGCCGGGTCCGTGGAGGTGCTGGGCATCCCCGTCGCGCCGGGGTTACTGGGCGCGTGGGCCGGATGGCTCGCCCCGGCGCGGCAGCCCTTTTTCCTGACGGCGGCGGAAGCACAGAAATTTGGGGTGGAGACGCTTCCCCGCGCGGAGGTCAGGCTCACGCCCGAGGCCCGCGACACCTTCCACACGTGGAGCGTTCCCCCCGAGGCCGACCGGATCGCGTGGCTGGGCGGTGACGACTGGAGGGGCCTGTCGCCCGCCTCCCGCCGCGCCCTGCTGCGGGCCCAGGTGCGGCACAGGCGGGGCGGGGTGGCGCGGACGCGGGACTTCGCGGACCTCCTCCCCGGCCTGGAGGGGACGCGGTTCGTGTGGTGGCCCGCCCTGGTCTCGCCCGCCGTGTTGGCGCGGGTGGTGTCGCTGGACACGCTCGCCTGCCGCCGCGCCGAGGTTCCCGCCGAGGTGTGGAGCGCCGCCCTTCCCCTTCTGCCCGGCGCCCGCGAGCTGGCGGGCACCTTCCCGCACGCGAGCGGCCCGAACTGCTTCGGCACGGTCATGGGGGCGGCGGGCGTGCCGGAGGCGGAGCGCGAGTGGATGCAGCGCGGGCCCTTCGAGGCGTTTCTGGCGGGGCGCACCCGGCGCGGCGGGAGCGACGATCTTCCGGGGACGGTCCTCGTCTGGCGGGACGCCTCGGGTGGGGTGCAGCACGCGGCGGTCACCCTCGGCGGCGGCTGGGCGCTGCACAAGCCCTCGCAGTCCTGGATGACGCCGCGCGTGGTGCTTCCCGCCCGCGAGCTGATCGGCTACAGCCGCACGCGCGGCTGGCGCCTGCACCGTGCCCGGCTCCGGGGGTGACGCTGCCCCGGCGAGGCCTACTTGCCCCGCTTGGTCAGCCGCCAGAGCGTCACGCCGTTCGTGACGAAGAGCAGCCCGCACAGCAGGGCGAAGGGCACGTTTCCCTGCTGCACGAAGCGGATCGCCAGGATGCCCCACCCGCACATCAGGGCCACCACCAGCCACACGCGAAATTTGGGGGCGTTCACGGGCGGCTCCGCGAGGACAGGGGGGACGACTTCATATCCGCAGGGTAACGCGGCGGCGGTGAGGGGCGGACCCGGGCGGAGAATCAGAGGCTTAACAGTCCCTCCAGCCCGCGCCGGGTGGCCGCCAGCGCCTCCCCGATCCGCCACGCGCCCCGATCACGCGGGCCGACGGGGTTGCTGACCCCCCGCACTTCGAGGGCCGGAACGCCCGCCAACCGCGCCGCGTGCGCCACCCCCGCCCCCTCCATCCCCTCGGTGAGGGCACCGGGATAATGCCGGGCGAGGGCGTGGGCCCGCTCGGCACTCCCCGTCACCGTGCTCAGCGTGAGGGTGGGGCCACAGGGGGCACCGATCCTCCGGGCGAGGTCCGCCGCCCCATCCCAGGCTGGGAAGACTCCGGGGTGAGGCTCGTCGGGCAACACGGACAGCCCCAGCGCCGCGAGGTCGAGAAAGTCCGCCCCGTCCCAAGCCCCCAGGTCGGCCTGCACGATCACGCCCGACACGGCGAGGTCACCGGGGCCCAGGCCGCTGCCCGGGTACGCCCCGCCGATCCCCGCGCTGACGGCGAGGTCGAACCCTTCCGTCAGCAACGCGCGCTGGGTGGCGAGTGCCGCCGCGACCGGGCCCACCCCGCTCACGACCACGCGGGCGGGGAGGTCGGCGAGGCGGGCGGCCTCCCCGGCGGTCGCCACGACGACGAGGACCCTCATGGGCTCGGGCGAGCGTGGCCCTCCCCTCACGGCATCAGCCGCTCGACCCGCCATCCCTCCCCCTCACGGGTGTAGCGGAAGCGGTCGTGCATGCGGTTCGGCCTTCCCTGCCAGAACTCCCACTCCCGGACCTGCACCCGGTAGCCGCCCCAGAAGTCGGGCTTGGGCACGGGCGTCCCCTCGGGGAAGCGGGCGTGCAACCCGGCGAGTTTGGCCTCCAGCGCGTCGCGTTTCGGGGTGGGCGCACTCTGCGGGTTGCTCGCGTGCGCGGCGAGCTGGCTCTCGCGGGGCCGGGCGTGGAAGTAGGCGGTGCTCTCCTCCTCGCTCACCCGCTCGACCCGCCCGTAGGCGCGCACCTGCCGCTCGTGCTCGGCCCAGTGGAAGAGGAGTTCGGCCTGCGGGTTGGCCTCCAGGTCACGCCCCTTGTGCGAGTCGTAGTTCGTGTAGAAGGTCAGCCCGCGTTCGTCCGCCCCCCGCAGCAGGACCGTCCGCACGCCCGGACGACCCGCCGCGTCCGCCGTGGCGAGGCTGAGGGCGTAGGGCTCGCGCAAACCGTCACGCAGGGCCTCGTCCAGCCAGGTTTGAAACTGGGCGAGGGGGTCGGGGTTGAGGTCCGAGCGGCGCAGTTCGGCGCGGGTGTACGACAGGCGCAGTCCGGTGAGGTCGGTCATTGTTCATCCTCGCGCAGCTTCTGGCAGTGCGGGCAAAGATGCGTTCCCCGCTGGGCGAACACGATCTTCCGGATCGGCGTGCCGCAGCGCGGGCAGGGCTTCCCCGTCTGCCCGTAGACGACGTGGCGGCCCTGAAACGCTCCCGGTTCCCCGTCGTGCTGGCGGTAGTTGCCCAGCCCGTCCCCGAGGGAACTGCCGCCCGCCTCCACTGCCTCGTGCATCACCTCGCGGACCGCCTGGTAGAGGCGCCCGGCCTCCTCGCGGGTCAGGCGGGTCTGGGCGGGGTGAATCCGCGCCCGCCACAGGCTCTCGTCCGCGTAGATGTTGCCCACGCCGCTCACGGGTTTTTGCGAGAGGAGCCAGGGCTTCACCGCCCCGCACGTGGCGGCAAGGCGGGCGAACTCCTCTTCCCAGAAGTCGTCCGAGAGCGGCTCCGGCCCCATCCCCGTGAGGGTCGGCATCCCCCCGTACTCCCCGGCGGGCACGACCGCCATCTTGCCGAAGCGGCGGGGGTCGTGAAAGTAGAGCTTCCCGGCGTCCGTCTCGACGGTCACGCGGGTGTGCGGCCCCTCCTCCAGCCGGAAGCCGCCCGTCATCCCCAGGTGGACGATGAAGTCGAGGTCGTGGGGACCTTCCTCCAGCGCGTCCGCCGCCGTGAGGTGCAGCATCAGGTACTTGCCCCGGCGCGACAGGCCGCTGACCCGCCGCCCGTGCGCGAGGTGGGTGTCGCGGTAGCGGTGCGGCGCGTCGTGCGTGACGCTGAGGATGGTGCGCCCCGCGAGCAGCGGCTCGATCTTGCGGCGCGTGGTCTCGACCTCGGGGAGTTCCGGCACACGGGGAGGATAGCGGGCGGGGCAGGGGGTGAACCGTGGCGCAAAGTCGGAGGTCTCCCGTCCTATCCTCCACCCCATGCCCACGCTCCTCCTCACCGGCTTCGAGCCCTTCCACACCCACCCGACCAACCCCAGCGCGCAGGCGGCGGGGGCGCTGAACGGGCAGACGGTGGGCGGGGCGCGGGTCGTCTCGGCGCTCTTGCCCGTCGAGCCGCATGCGGCGGCAGACACCCTGCGTTCCCTGCTGGACACCCACCGGCCGGACGCCGTGCTGCTGACGGGGCTTGCGGCGGGCCGTCCGCATGTGACGGTCGAGCGGGTGGCCCTGAACGTCATGGACTTCAACATCCCGGACAACGCCGGGCGGGTGTACCGCGACCACCCGGCCCACACGGACGCGGGCGCTCCCTCCGCCTACCTCAGCACCCTGCCCCTGCGCGCCATTGTGGACGCCTGGAAGGAGGCCGACCTTCCCGGCGGCATCAGCAACACCGCCGGGCTGTACGTCTGCAACTTCGTGCTCTACCACGCCCTCGACTGTCTCAGCCGCTCGGGACGTGCCGCGGTGCCCTGCGGCTTCCTGCACGTCCCCGCCAATGCTGAGGTCGCCCTCGCCGTCCCGGAGGACCGCCCTCCCCTGCCCTACCTGCCGCAGGACGAGATCACGCGGGCGGTGCGGGTGGCGCTGGAGGTGGTGGGACGCGGGTTGTAGGGTGTGGGAAAAGAAGGACCGCCCCATCTCACCCCATCAAGGAGACGGCATTTCTTCTTTTCTCCTCCCTTTTGAGGGGGGACTCGTAGAGCTGCTTGCAGAGGCCGGGTGGGGGTGAACGGGCAGGGCCACCCAGCAACCTAGCCCTCCCACTCCCTTTGCTCTCCCACACCGCCCCTACGGAAAGGGCGCCTTCCCCACCACCCAGCCCCCCTCCGGCCCCCCCGCCCAGTGCCACTCGCCGGGGGCGTCCGGCTTCTGCGAAAGAGCGGCTTTGACCGCCTCCAGCGGCACACGCCGCGCAAACCGGGTGCGGGCGTGCCACTCGGCCAGGGCGTGACTGGGATCACCCGGACGCAAGCCCCGCAGCGCCACGTGTGCGCGGTTCACGGCGAGGTCGAAGAGGGCGTCGGGCGCGGCGGCGGGCACCCTCACCCGGGGTGGCGGGCCTCCGCGAAGGCCTGCTGGGCGCTGAAGTCGCCGACGAGCTTCTGGTACACGCCGTCCACGCCGAGTTCCCACGAGCCGCGCTGGTCGGCCCACTCGGTATCGAGCAGCCGCAGGAGCTGGTCGCGGTGGCGGTCGTCGAGGACGGGGGCGACCACCTCCACCCGGCGGTCGAGGTTGCGGCTCATCCAGTCGGCGCTCCCGAAGTAGACCTCCGGGCTTCCCGCGTTGCCGAAGGCGAAGATGCGCGCGTGCTCCAGATACCGCCCGAGGAGGCTGTGCACCCGCACCGTCTCCGAAAGGCCAGGAACGCCGGGCCGCAGGCAGCACACGCCCCGGACGATCAGTTCGACCCGCACGCCCCCCCTTGACGCGCGGTACAGCGCGTCGATCAGGGCGGGGTCGGTGAGCTGGTTGACTTTGACCCGCGCCCAGGCCTCGTGCCCGTCCTGCGCGTGCTCCACCTCGCGGTCGAGGAGGGCCTCGAAGCCGCTGCGGGCGGTGTCGGGCGCCACGAGCAGGCGGCTGTACCCCGCCTCCGCGTACCCGGTGAGGTGGTTGAATAGCTCCGCCGCGTCCGCCCCGAGGTCGGGGTCCGCCGAGAGCAGGCTGAGGTCGGTGTAGAGCCGCGCCGTCTTGGGGTTGTAGTTCCCGGTGCCGATGTGGACGTACCGCCGCAGCCCCCCCTCCTCGCGCCGGACGACGAGGGTCACCTTGGCGTGGGTCTTGAGGCCCGCCATGCCGTAGACGACGTGCGCGCCCGCGCGTTCGAGCTTCCTCGCCCACGAGATGTTGCGCTGCTCGTCGAAGCGGGCCTTGAGTTCGATCAGGGCCACGACCTGCTTGCCGTTCTCGGCGGCGGTGCGCAGGGCGCCGAGGAGTCGGGGATCGTCCCCGGTGCGGTAGAGCGTCTGCTTGATGGCGAGGACCTGGGGGTCGCGCGAGGCCTCCTCCAGGAAGTTCAGGACGTTCGTGAAGCCGTCGTAGGGGTGGTGAAGCACCACGTCGCCGTGATGCAGGGTGGCGAAGATGCCGTCGTCGTCGTCCCCGTCGAGGTCCGGCACGGCGGGCACGTAGGGCGGGAAGGAGAGGTCGGGCCGCTGGGCGGGGAAGCCCATCAGGTCGGCGGTCCCCAGCGGCCCGTCGAGGAGGAAGATGTCCTCGGGCGCGAGCCCCAGCCGCTCTTGCAGGAAGGTGACGATCCCGGGCGGCGTGTCCCCCATGACCTCCAACCGCACCGCCGAGCCGAAGCGCCGCCGCCGCAGCCCGTCCTCGATGGTGGCGAGGAGGTCCTCGGCTTCCTCCTCCTCGAACTCGTAGTCGGTGTTGCGCGTCACCCGGAAGACGTGCGCGGCCGTCACCGTCCGGCCCTTGAAGAGGTCGCCGAGGTGCGCGGCGATCACGTCTTCGAGCAGCAGCAGCGCGTCCCCCACGGGCACGACGCGCGGCAGCACGCCGACGGGCACCTTCACCCGCGCGAAGTCCGGCTCCTCGCCCTCCCCGGAATCGAGGAGCACCGCGAGGTTGAGGCTGAGGTTGCTCAGGTACGGAAAGGGGTGGCTGGGGTCCACCACGAGCGGGGTGAGCACGGGCTGAATCTGCGAGAGGTAGTGCTCGCGCAGCGCCGCCCGCGCCCGCTTGCCGAGGTCGGCCACCCGCACGAGGCGCACCCCGTGGGCGGCGAGAACCTTGAGGGTCGCCCGGGCCGCCCGCTCGATCTCGCGCAGCATGGTGTGGGTCCGCTCGCGCACGAGCCGCAGGGTCTCGCGCGGCTGGAGCCCGTCGGGGCTGGGCGTGCTGACGCCCGCCGCGATCTGGCGGTGGACGCCCGCCACGCGCACCATGAAGAACTCGTCGAGGTTGCTGCCGCAGATCGCCGCGTATTTGAGCCGCTCCAGCGCGGGGTTGCGCTCGTCGCGCGCCTCGGCGAGCACCCGCTCGTTGAAGGCGAGCCAGGAGAGTTCGCGGTTGAGAAAGGTGCTCTCCGGGTTGGCGACCGTGCTCAGCGTGCGCGGCGCCCCACCCGTGACCTCCTGGCGCGCGGCCCTGCGCGGGCGTCTCGGGGGGGCGGGCGGCTCCGGGGAGGTGGCAACGGGCTTCTCGGCGCGCACGGTCATGCCCCAGAGTAATGAACCCGGCGCAAGCCCAGCGAAAGACCAGCGACATTGAGAGGAGACGATGAAGGCCAAAACGGCAGTCCTCTCAGCAAAAGAGGGCGGGCCCCGGTCATCTCACGCCCGCCGGGGCCCGCCGCCTTCCGGGATCAGACCCGCCTGAACAGCAGCGCGGCGTTCTGTCCCCCGAAGGCGAAGGAGTTGCTCAGCGCGTACTCCACCTGCACCTCGCGCGCCCCCTCAGGGATGTAGTCGAGGTCCAGGGCCGGGTCGGGGTCGGTGAGGTTGATGGTGGGCGGCAAGATGCCGTCCTGGAGGGCCTGCGCGACCGCGATGGCCTCGACGGCCCCGGCGGCCCCGAGGAGGTGCCCGGTCATCGACTTGGTGGAGCTGATGGCGAGGTTGTGCGCGTGCTCGCCGAAGACGTGCTTGATGCCCTGCGTCTCGTGCAGGTCGTTGAAGTGGGTGCTCGTCCCGTGGGCGTTGACGTACCCCACCTCGTCCGGGTTCACGCCCGCCGTGGCGAGGGCCATGCGCATGGCAACCTGCGCCCCGCGGCCTTCGGGGGCGGGCATGGTGATGTGGTGCGCGTCCGCGCTCGTGCCGTACCCGACGATCTCGGCGTAGATGGTGGCACCCCGGGCTTTTGCCTTCTCGTACTCCTCCAGAACGAGGACGCCCGCCCCCTCCCCGAGCACGAAGCCGTCGCGGCTGGCGGAGAAGGGGCGGCTGGCCTTTTCCGGCTCGTCGTTGCGGGTGGACAGGGCCTTCATGTTGGAAAAGCCCCCGATGGCGATGGGCGTGACCGACGCCTCGGCGCCGCCCGCGAGCATCACGTCGGCGAGGCCGAGTTGGATGTAACGCGCGGCGTCCCCGACGGCCCCGGTGCCGGTCGCGCAGGCGGTGACGACGGTGCTGCTCGGCCCGGTCGCGCCGTAGCGCATCGCCACGTGCCCGGTCGCCATGTTGGCGATCATCATGGGGATGAACATGGGGCTGATGCGCCCGGGGCCGCGCGCGTGCAGCACGCCCGCCTGCTCCTCGAAGGTCTTCACCCCGCCGATGCCGCTGCCGATGATCGTCCCGGAGCGCTCGCCGCTCAGGTCCTCTTCCGAAAGGCCGCTGTCGCGCCGGGCGAGTTCCGCCGCCACCAGCGCGAGCTGCACATAACGGTCGAGCTTGCGCGCCTCGCGGGGGTCCACGAATTCGTCGAGGTCGTCGTCCACCTGCCCCGCGATCTTGCTCGCCACGTTCGAGGTGTCGAAGCGGTCGATGGGCCCGATGCCGCTCCTGCCCGCCCGCTGCGCCCCCGCGAACGCCTGCGCCCCCATCCCGATGGGCGTGACCGGGCCCACGCCCGTGATCACCACCCGCTTGAGTCCCGTCACGCTCATGTCTTCCCTCCCGTGAGAACCGCTCTCCCCTTCAAAGAGAGCCGGGTGGGCCCACGGTCTCCCCCGCGCCCACCCGGCTCCCGGTTGCTCCCTTCCGGGCGCTTGTGTTACTGCTTGGAGCCGATGTAATCGACGGCGGCCTGCACGGTGCGAATCCCCTCGGCGTCCTCGTCGCTGATGCTGACGCCGAAACGGTCCTCCAGACCCATGATCAGCTCGACGGTCTCCAGGCTGTCGGCCCCCAGGTCCTCCACGAAACGGGCCTCCGGGGTCACCTTGTCCGCGTCCACGCCGAGTTTCTCGACGATCACATCCTTCACGTCCTCAAATGTTGCCATGCTTACATACCTCCTTGGTCTGAAGTCTGCGCCAGTCTACACGCGGCGTCCGCAGATGCGAAAAAGCCTGGACGGGGTTCAAGCTCGTCGGCGGGCAAAAAGAAAGCCCCCCAGGTTCCCAGGGGGCGTCCAGCCAGACTCAGGCTTCAGGGGGCGAGAGGGCTTACTTCAGGGCTTGAATGAGGTGCGCAAGGGCGGTGATCAGGCCCGTGACAGCACCGAGGATCGTGAGAACCTCAGCCGTCTTTGGACGCCTTTTCTTCCGCTTCTCGCGCGTGGTAGGATGCTTCTTGCGTGGAGTACGCATAGCACCCACCCCCTTTCCGCGCCCGGAGCCGCATACTCCGGGCGCTTTCGCGTGGAGTATGGCCCCTCTCGGTTGTTCCCCTTGTCATGAAGCCCGCCCTAACAGGACATGGGCAGTATAAGCGAGCGGTGCGTGGGTGGAGCAAACCTCAGCGGTCTGCCGTCTCGACGTGGTGCTCACAGCCGTCGCGCTCGAACATTGCCCGCCTATCCATTGCCGAGAGAGCGTTCGTACAAACGCCCCAGTCTGAGGCGAACTTGCCCGTCAACTCGACGTAATAGATGCAGTTCCAGCACTGCGGATGCGGCTCCTCCCTCTGCGCGTCGTCGTATTGGTATCCGCTCAATCCAACGCCGATGCGTCTCCTTGAAGTGGGCCGAGTTCCAAGCCAAGCAGTGCCGCTTCTCCGCCATACCTCAGTGCGGGTACAGTCCCCCGTCTACCCCGATGACCTGCCCCGTGATGTACCCGGCGGCGTCGGAGGCCAGGAACGCCACGAGGGCGGCAACTTCCTCGGGCTGGCCGAAGCGGCCCAGCGGAATACCGCCCAGGTACGTCTTCTGTACGTCCCCCGGCAGCCCCGCCGTCATGTCCGACTCGATGAAGCCGGGGGCCACCGCGTTCACGGTGATGCCGCGCCCGCCGTACTCCTTGGCGAGGGCCTTGGTCAGGCCGATCAGCCCGGCCTTGCTGGCGACGTAGTTGGCCTGCCCGGGGTTGCCCATCAGGCCGACGACCGAAGCGATGTTGACGATGCGGCCCGAGCGTGCGCGCATCATGTGCTTCAAGGCGGCGCGGCTGGCGGCGAAGGCGCTGCCCAGGTTGGTGTCGAGAACCGCGTCCCAGTCCTCGTCCTTCATGCGGATGGCAAGGGTGTCCCGCGTGATCCCGGCGTTGTTCACGAGCACGTCGAGACGCCCCATCTCCTTGATCACGGTCTCGACGAGCGTGCTCGCGTTGGCGGGCGTGGAGAGGTCGGCACCGAAGACCTGCGCGGGCACGCCGAGGGCGCGGATGTCCCCCGCCACGCGCTCGGCCTCCGCCTGATTCCTGCCGTAATGCACGGCCACGCCGAAGCCCGACCCGGCGAGCGAGAGGGCCATCGCGCGGCCCAGACCCCGGCTGGAGCCGGTGACGAGGGCGACTTTCCGGGGTTGGGTCATGCCTGCTCCAGACGGGTCTTCACGCCGCCGAGGTGGTGGCGGTTGTGGTAGAGGGTGAAGAGCAGCATCTCCCGCACGCTGAGTTCCCCGAGGACGGGGTGCGTCAGGGCGAAGCGGTCGAGGTCGGCGTCGGTCCAGCCCGCGAGCGCCGCGCGGACGGC
The DNA here is from genome assembly GCF_018863415.1 of Deinococcus aestuarii. NCBI lineage: Bacteria > Thermotogati > Deinococcota > Deinococci > Deinococcales > Deinococcaceae > Deinococcus > Deinococcus aestuarii. The sequence continues at coordinate 199,206 of NZ_JAHKSN010000004.1, forward strand.
GGCGGTGGCCTGCGCGTACTCCTCGACGAGGGTGGCCTGGTCGCCCTGGGGATCGGGCACGTAACGGCCCGAGGCCTTGGCGCCGCCCGCCAGCGCGTCGCGGTACTGGTCGCGGATGTCGAGGTAGGAGCGGGAGGCCCGCCCCACCCCCCGCCGCCCGAGTCGGTCGCGCGGAATCTGGAGGGCCTGGGCGACCGGCGCGTTCGAGAGGCTCAGGTGGTGGAGGTGGTGGGCCGGGGACCAGTCCTGGGCCGAGCCGCGCGAGAACTCCTCGGCGGGCAGCTTGCGGCAATAGGTCACCACCTCCCCCTGCATCTGGGCGAGCGCCTGGAGGAGTTCTTGGCGGGTGTGGGCCGTCTGAGCTTGCAGCGTGGTCATCCGAGATCGCCCGATTGTCCCACGTTCAGGGTCCGGGCGTCCGGCAGGATGCGTCTGACGAGGCCCGTCAGCACCGTGCCGGGGCCGAACTCGATGAAGGTGTCCGCCCCAAGCGCCGCGAGCCGCCGCACCGTCTCCACCCAGCGCACGCTCCCCGTGATCTGCCGCGCGAGCAGGTCCGGCAGCGTGGCGGGATCGCTGTTCGGCTCGGCGGTCACGTTCGCCACGACGGGAAAGGCGAAGGGACCGAAGGAGGTCGCCCGCAGGTCCGGGGTCAGGGCGTCCCGGGCGGGCCCCATCAGCGCGCAGTGGAAGGGCGCACTCACCTTGAGGGGAATGACCTTCAGGCCCCGGCCCTTGAGTTCGGCGGCGGCGGCGTCCACGGCGGCCTTCTCCCCGGAGATGACGGTCTGGGTCGGCGCGTTGAAGTTGGCGGGCTGCACGACGCCCTCCAGCCCGGCGCAGACCTCGCGCACCACGTCCGGGTCGCCCATCACGGCGCTCATGGCCCCGACTCCGACGGGCACGGCCTGCTGCATCAGTTCGCCGCGCCGCCGGGTCAGCCGCAGGGCGTCCGCGAGCCCCAGCGTCCCGGCGGCGACGAGGGCGCTGTACTCGCCCAACGAGTGTCCGGCGGCGAAGGCGGGGGTCAGACCCGTTCTCGCCTGCCACGCCCGGTAGGCCGCGACCGACGCGGCCACGAGCGCGGGCTGCTGGTTGGCGGTGAGGGTCAGCGCCTCCGGCGGCCCGGTCTCGATCAGGGCGCGCAGACCGGGGAGGGTCCGCTCGGCCTCCGCGTACACGGCCTCGGCCTCGGGGAAGGCGGCGGTGAGGTCGGCCCCCATGCCGACGGCGTGCGAGCCCTGGCCGGGGAAGAGGGCGGCGACCCTCACACGCCCACCGCTTCGCGCTCCGCCCGCGCCCCGAGGCTGGGGGCCCCGCCCCACCACCTCAGGGTGCCCGCCGCCCAGCTCAGGCCCCCGCCGAACGCGACGAGGAGGAGCTGCTGCCCGTCCCGGATGCGCCCGTCGTCGAGGGCCTCGCGCAGGGCGAGGGGCACGGTGGCGCTCGACGTGTTGCCGTAGCGGTCGAGGTTGACGACCGTCTTGCTCAGGGGCATCCCCACCCGCTCGCAGGCCGCCTCGATGATGCGGATATTGGCCTGATGCGGGATCAGCCAGTCCACGTCCGCGCTGCTCAGGCCCGTCCGGGCGAGGACCTCGTTGCCGCTGTCGCCGAGCACGCGCACGGCGAACTTGAAGACCTCGCGGCCGTTCATCCCGACCGCCTCGCCCATCTCGAAACCGCCGGGGAGCCGGGGCGCGGCGCAGCGCAGGTAGAGGCTGGAGCCGCCCGCGCCGTCGGCCCCGAGCACGAAGTTCTGGAAGCCGTAGCCCTCCGGCACCGGCCCCACGACCGCCGCGCCGCCCCCGTCCCCGAAGAGGATGGCGGTGTTGCGGTCATTCTGGTCCACGATCTTGGAGAGGGCCTCGGCACCCACCACGAGCACCCGCCGCGCCGTGCCCGCCAGGATCAGGCCCTGCGCCACGCTCAGGCCGTACACGAAACCGCTGCACGCCGTCGAGAGGTCGAAGGCGGCGGCCCCGGTCAGCCCCACCTGCATGGCGATGAGGGCCGCCGTCGAGGGCATCAGGGCGTCGGGGCTCACCGTCGCGCAGATCACGGCGTCTACCTCGCGTAAGGCGTCCGGATCACGCGCGAGCAGGTCGCGCACGGCGCCCACCCCCACGTCCGAGGTGTACTCGTCGGCCTCCGTGAAGCGGCGCTCGCGGATGCCCGTGCGGCTCTCGATCCACTCGGCGCTCGTGTCCATCCGCGCCTCGAAATCCGTATTCGTGACGACCCTGGGCGGCGCGTACGTGCCGAGGGCCGTGATGCCGAGGCTGGGGCGGGTGCCGGGGGCCGGGGAGGCGGTCATGCGCGAACCGTATCATTCTTTGAACAGGCGTTCAAGGAATTGCGGAACTCGGTTCAGGGGGTCTCATCTGAAACGGAGGAGGGACACGTCCCGGCGGACATGCCCCTCCCCTGGCCCTGCGGGCGTGGACGGACTACTCGGTGCGCTGCTCCTGGGTCTGCTCTCCAGGTTGCGGCTCGCCGGTGGCGTCCTGGGCGTCGGCCTGCGCGGCAGACGCCTGCTCGTCGGTCGCGTCCGGCTGCTCGGTCACCATCTCCTGCGCGCCGGGCTGGGCCGACTCGGCGGAGTCGCTGCTGACCGTCCCCTCCGTCGTCTGTGCGGCGTTCTCCCCCTGGGTTCCGTCCGTGTCCGTGCCGCTGGCGGACGGTTCCTGGGTCGAGGTGCTCTCCTGCCCGGCCTCGGCCTGCTCCGTGCCCTGGTCGCCGCTGGCCTCCTGCGCCGTGGCCGCTTCGCTCTGGACACCCTCGCTGGCCGTCGCCGCCGTCTGGGCGCCGCCCAGTTGCGCGAGCGCCTGCTGGAGGCCCTTCTCGCGGGTCAGGCTGACGAGGTAGCCGTTGAGGCCGTTCGGCCCGAGCTGGGTGCGAAGCTGCTGAAGGGTCAGGCCGTTGCTCTGGGCCAGCGCGTTCAGGGAGGCGTCGAACTCGGCCTGGGTGACCTGCACCTTCAGGTCCTCGGCGAGCTGTTCCAGCGCGAGGTCACGGCGAACGCGGGCCTCGGCGTTCTTCGTCAGGTCGCCCATGAATTCGTCGAGCTTGCCCTGCTCCTGCATGAAGGTCTCGTACTCGCCCCACTTCACGCCCTGGCGGCCCAGGTCGTCCTGAATCTCTTCGAGCATCGCCTCACGGCGGCGGTCGATCAGCGCGCGGGGAATCTCGACCCCCATTGCCTCCACCAGCCCCGTCACGAACTCCTCGCGGCGGGCGGCGTCCCCCTCCTGGCGGGCGCGGCGCTCCAGCTCGGCGCGCAGGTCGGTGCGCAGGCGCTCCAGCGAGTCGAAGTTCAGCGACTTGGCGAAGTCGTCGTTCAGCTCCTGAAGCTGCTTGGTCTGCACGCCCTGCACCCGCACCCGGACACTGTGCTCGGGGTGCTCGTGGTCGCCGTGGCTATGGGCGGGGACGGTGATCTCCACCTCGTCGCCCACGTTCTTGCCGAGCAGGGCTTCACGCACGTGCGGCTCGGCCACGTCGAGGTAGACGGGGTAGGTGCCGCCCTCCTCGCCGAGTTCCTCGATGGTGACCTGATCGGTCGCCTCGATGGGACGCTCGGCGGCCTGGAAGGTCGCGTTGCGCTCTTGGAGGTCGGCGAGCGTGCGGCCCAACACCTCGTCGGTGATCTCGGGGGACGCCGCCGTGAGCTGCACGCCCCTCCAGTCGCCCAGGGTGACTTCCGGGTACGTCTCGCCGTTCACCGTGAAGTCGAAGCCCTGCCCGCTCGCCAGCGCGCCCGGGTCGATCTGCGCGTCCACGAGGTTGAGCCCGAGTTCGCGGGCGGCCTGCGGGTAGTGCGACTGGAGGAGGCGCTCACGGACCTCCTGCTCGACGTAGCCCTTGCCCACGCGGTTTTCGAGCACCTTGCGCGGCGCCTTGCCGGGCCGGAAGCCGGGCACGCGCACGTCGCGCGCGAGCCCCGCCCAGACCTGCTCGTAGGCGCGGTTCACCTCGGCGGCGGGCACCGCGACCCGGAATTGCACCTTGTTGCCTTCACGACTGATCAGCTCTGCCATACGTCTCCCATCCTGGCGCCCCCGTTCCCGCCCCGCTTCTCGTGCGGGGTGCGGGTGGGGCGGGTCCTCTCATGTGCCTGTGCCGCGCTCGCGCCCCCATCCCGAGTCGGAGCCGGGGCGCGCGACATGCCGCCGCGCATCATAAAGCCTGGGGCGCCGGGTGCGCGACTGCCCCTGGCCTCCTCCGACCGGAACGCAAAAAAGAGGACGGCCCGACAAGAGCCGCCTCATGTGTGGTGCGAGGAAAGGGACTTGAACCCTCACTCCCTACGGGAACCAGATCCTAAGTCTGGTGCGTCTACCAGTTCCGCCATCCCCGCCCACGTCATTCGCCTTCAAAGGAGAACCCCGGCCTCCACGCAGGGCGGGGACCGGGGCAGCTTGGGGTGGATTATGGGACTTGAACCCACGGCCTCCGCTTCCACAGAGCGGCGCTCTAACCAACTGAGCTAAACCCACCGCGCACCTTTGCAGGCCCACACATCTTAGAGGGGGGGAGGCGGGGTGTCAATTGGTCCTGAGAGCAGGCCGAAGGGCTTACGTTCTTCCCCCTTTCCACACCCCAGGGCGTCTCCCGGCGCTACCCTGTTCCCACCTATGGAATTCAATCTGCCCGAGGACCTGCGGGACGTGCAGGCAACCGTCCGCGACTTCATGCTGACCGTCGTCGAGCCGCGCGCCCATGAGATCGAGGAGACGAACCGCGTGCCCGCCGAGCTGATGCGCGGGGCCGCCGACCTGGGCCTCTTCGGCCTGAGCATCCCCGAGGAGTACGGCGGGGTGGGGCTGGGCGCGCTGGGCCGCTGCGCCGTGTACGAGGCGCTGGGGCAGGGGCACATGGGCTTCGGCGGGGTGATCAGCGCCCACGCCTCCATCGGCACGAGCGGGCTGGTCAAGCTGGGGAGCGAGGAGCAGAAGCGGCGTTTCCTCCCCCGCATGGCGAGCGGCGAGTGCATCGCGGGCTTCGCCATCACCGAGCCCAGCAGCGGGTCGGACGCGGCGAACATCCGCACGAGGGCCGAGAAGAGGGGCGACTGCTACGTCCTGAACGGCACGAAGCATTACATCTCCAATGCTCCCATCGCGGGAGTCCTGACCGTCATCGCCATCACCGACCCCTCGAAGGGCACGCGCGGCATGAGTGCCTTCCTGGTCGAGCCGCAGAACACGCCCGGGGTGAAGATCGGCAAGATCGACGAGAAGATGGGTCAGAAGGGCTCCCTCTCCGCCGAGGTTATCTTCGAGGACGCCGAGATTCCCGAAGGGAACCTGCTCGGCCCCGAGCACCTGGGCTACCGCGAGGCGCTGGGCATCCTGACGAACGGGCGGGTCGGGATCGCCGCGCGCTCGACCGGGGCCATGCAGCGTCTCCTCGACCTCTCGGTCGCTCATGCCAAGACCCGCGAGCAGTTCGGCCAGCCCATCGCCGAGTTCCAGGCCGTGCAGTTCATGCTCGCGGAGATGGAGGTTGCCATCCAGACGAGCCGCCTGCTGTGGCAGAAGGTGGCGTGGATGGTGGATGGGGGCCAGGACGTGCGCCGCATGGCCTCGGTGGCGAAGTACCACGCGACCGAGATGCTCTCCCAGGTCGCCGACAAGGCCGTGCAGGTCGCGGGCGGCATGGGCTACATGAAGGACTCGCCCGTCGAGCGCTACTACCGCGACCAGAGGTTGCTGCGGATTTACGAGGGCACCAGCGAGATTCAGAAGCTGATCATCGCGCGGGATTTGTTGGCGTAGGCAGTCCGGCCCTGACCTGTAGCTCTTGCCAGCAGGGGCTGATCGATGTGGCAAGACTCCCAGGAGGAGATTAGGTCATCTCCCTCTGCGACGACTGCGAGTCCGTCTGGTACGAGCGAAGGCAGTTGGGGTCAAGCCCTTCCAGTCCCCTCTACGCCGAATTCGGACAGCCATGCTTGCCCGAGAACTGTGAGCTGTTGACCGGTCTCAAAAAGTTGTGAAGCATCCGAGACTTAGGCAGGCCGATGATAAAAGTTGGCCTGCCTGGGATGGTACCGTTCCCCATCCCCCTCAACGCTAAACGTTCCGTCAGCTTCCCGAACCGCCCGGATCATCCTGCCGGGCGTAGGGTTTTCTTGTGCTGGACGCGCTGTAGACCGTTCGGTGGGGCACAGGGCCGCGCTTGCCACTCCCCCCGAAAGTTGATATAGTTGCACTCAAGTTTCCTGGCATTTCCAGCGCCAGAAGCTCCGCCGCAGGACCGCTCTAGGGCGAAAGGAGCCTTCATGCCCACCGAGAACCAACCCACCCCGCTGCCCGCCAACGTGCCCGTGTGCCCGGTGCGCGGCAGCGTGATTTACCCGACGATGGTGCAGCACATCGACGCCAGCCGCGCCGTCTCCATCCAGGCCATCGAGGCGGCGATGCAGGGCGAGAAGGTCATATTGATCGTCTCCCAGCGCGACAAGGACGTGGACGACCCGCAGGGCAGCGACCTCTACGACGTGGGCACCGCCTGCAACGTGCTGCGCGTGCGCAAGAACCCCGACGGCACCGTGCAGATGCTGGTGGCCGCCGTGTCGCGTGCCCGCGTGACGCGCTACACCCGGGGCGACTACCTCAAAGCCGACATCGTGGCGCTGCCGACCGAGACGGGCGATCCGGTCGAACTCCAGGCGCTGACCCGCGAGCTGCGCGAGAAGTTCGAGGTCGTGGCTGCGGGCGGCAAGGTGAGCGCCGAGAGCGTCCAGGCCATCCAGGGCAAGGACAACCCCGGCGAGATGGCCGACCACATCGCCTTCAACCTCGACTTCAAGCTGGAGGACAAGCAGGCGATCCTGGAGGCGACCCGCGTGACCGACCGCATCCGCCGGGTGCTGACGCTCCTCGACACCGAGCAGGAAGTCCAGGCCGTCCAGGCCCGCATCCGCGCCCAGGTCAAGGAGGAGATCGACAAGAACCAGCGCGAGTACTACCTGCGCGAGCAGATGAAGGTCATCCAGAAGGAACTCCAGGGCGGTGAGGACGGCGAGGAGGGCGACGAGGCCGAAGTCTTCCGCGCCAAGATCGACGCGCTGGGCCTGAAGCCCGAGGTGAAAAAGGAGATCGACCGCGAGGTGGGCCGCCTGGGCCGGATGCACCCCGACGCCGCCGAGGCGTCCGTCATCCGCACCTACCTCACCTGGATCACTGAACTCCCCTGGAACGTTCGCAGCGAGGACCGCCTCGACGTGCCCGAGGCCGCCAAGATTCTCGACGACGACCACTACGGCCTGGAGAAGGTCAAGGACCGCGTGCTGGAATTCCTGGCGGTGCGCCGTCTGCGCAAGGAGCGGGCCGAGCGCGGCGAGATCGACGCCGCCGAGGTGAACAAGGGGCCGATCCTGGTGTTCACGGGCCCTCCCGGCGTCGGCAAGACGAGCATCGCGCAGAGCATCGCCAAGGCGCTGGGGCGCAAGTACGTCCGCATCGCCCTGGGCGGAGCGCGGGACGAGTCGGACATCCGCGGCCACCGCCGCACCTACATCGGCGCGATGCCGGGCCGTCTGGTTCAGGGGATGCGTACGGCGGGCACCAAGAACCCGGTGATCCTGCTCGACGAGGTGGACAAGCTGGGATCGAGCTACCAGGGGGACCCCTCCAGCGCGCTCCTCGAAGTGCTTGACCCGGCGCAGAACCAGCATTTCACCGACCACTACCTGGGCGTTCCCTTTGACCTCTCGGAAGTTATGTTCATCGCCACGGCGAACTACCCCGAGCAGATTCCGGCCGCGCTGATGGACCGCATGGAGGTCATCGACTTCTCCAGCTACATCGAGCAGGAGAAGCTGGAGATTGCCAAGCGCTACCTGCTGCCCCGCCAGCTCGTGCAGAACGGGCTCAAGGAGAACCAGATCAGCTTCACGGACGCGGCGCTCGAGCGGCTGATCAGCCACTACACGCGGGAGGCGGGCGTGCGCAACCTGGAGCGCGAGATCGGCACGGTGGCCCGCAAGGTGGCCCGCCGCATCGCCACCGGGGAGGTCAAGCGGGTCAAGGTGACCGACAAGGAACTCGACCGCTACCTCGGCCAGAGCCGCTACCAGCCCGAGTCGGAGGCGCGCGAGGACATGGTGGGGGTCAGCACCGGGATGTTCTACACGCCGGTCGGCGGCGACATCCTCTTCGTGGAGACCTCGGTGATGCCCGGCAAGGGCGGGTTGGTCCTCACCGGCCAGCTCGGCGACGTGATGAAGGAGTCGGCCCGCGCCGCCCTGACGTACGCCAAGAGCAACGCCGACCGGTTCCACCTCGACCGCGAGAAGATCGACAACTCCGAAATCCACATCCACGTTCCGGCGGGGGCGATCCCCAAGGAGGGCCCCAGTGCGGGCGGCGCCATCGCCACCAGCCTGATCTCGGCCCTGAGCGGCGTCCCGGCGCGGCGTGACGTGGCGATGACGGGCGAGATGACGTTGACGGGCCGTTACCTGCCCATCGGCGGCCTCAAGGAGAAGGTGCTGGGTGCGCGGCGCGCGGGCATCCGCCACATCATCATGCCCAAGGCGAACGAGGCCGACCTGCGGGACATCCCGCTGCACCTGCGCTCCTCGATGCGCTTTCACCCCTGCGAGACGGTGGACGAGGTGCTGGACGTGGCGCTCGTCGGTGGGCTGGCGGCGCTGGAGCGCGGCACGGACGCCCCTGTGGAGATGACGCCACCCGCTCCCAAGCGTCGGTCCACCCGGCGGGCGCCCGGCGCGAGCGCGTAAGAAGAAACCTCTCCCGCCCTCCTCCGGCCCGTGTGCTGGGGGAGGGTTTTCAGTTCCCTCGGCTCACGCCCGGTTAACCCTCCGGGGCTCCCTGCCCGTCAGCGTTTATCCTGTCCCCGATGCCTGCGCCGCTGACGTTTCTGGTCGCCAGCCCCCACCTGCACGGGTTCTTCGAGGGCGCGGTGATCTTGCTGCTGGAGCACGACGAGAAGGGCGCGATGGGTCTGGTCGTCACCTCGCCCCTGCGGCAGACGGTGCAAGAACTCCTCCCGGACGTGCCCGGAGGCGAGGCGGGAAGCGCATGGTCGGGCGGCCCGGTGGACCCCACGGTGGGGTGGTGCCTGTACCGTGAGTCCACGAATCTCCCCGGGGAGGTCCGCCTCGCCCCCGGCCTGTTGGTCACGAGTAGCCTCGACGTGCTGCGGGCAGTGATGGCGAGCGGGCAGACCTTCATGCTGCTGCTGGGCTACGCGGGGTGGGCGGCGGGCCAGCTCACCGAGGAGGCGCGCGAGGGCACCTGGCTGTGGGTCGAGCAGGACACCCCCGACCTCCTCTGGAAAGTCTCTGCTGGCGAGCGCTGGCAGGCCGCACTCGACCACCTCGGCGTGAATCCGGGCACGATCATGCCGGGGGGAGCACAGGCGTAGGCGTTCTCCGGCGCTTGCAGGATCAGGCGGGGCCATGCTACTATCCCTCTCGCGCCGGAAACGGCTCGCCACCACGGTCTTCGGCAGTAGCTCAGTGGCAGAGCGTCCGACTGTTAATCGGATGGTCGTAGGTTCGACCCCTACCTGCCGAGCCAACAGAAAGCCCCCGCCCAGCGCGGGGGTTTTGTCTTTGGAAACCGCGAGACGGCGGGTGGCAGGCCATCGGACGGGGGCCCGGAGCACCCCGCGCTCGTCCTCTCGCTCCGGACTTTCTGGCGAGGGGCTCGCGCACCGGGTGTTTAGTCTGCCGCCTCCTGGGCCTGGACCTCGGACCTGACCAGGGGCTCGGAGGAGATATAGCCGATGGTGCGCCAGGGAATTTCCACTTCGGCGCCGGCCGCGTGCAGGGTAAAGGGCGTCAGGGGGAGGACGGCCTGGTTCAGCGTCCGGCTCAGGCGATTTTTCTGGGCCGGAGTCAAGGTGGTGGTGATTACGTCGCCGTTACACAGGTGCAGCTTTACGCTCAGCATCTCGCCTCCGGTGGGGAAGTCCCGACGGTGAATTGTGGGACTGTCTTCAGCATAAATTCACTGTCTTACCGGCTTCTTTCAACGTCCCCATCTCCGGGGTGACCGGGCAGGAAAGCGGAGAGTGTTAGCCTGCCGGGTATGTGGGCTTCGAAACGGGCGGGGGCCGTGCCGGGCAGCGTGTTCGCGCTGATGGACGCGGCCAAGGGGCGGGCGCGAGCGGCGGGCCTGGACGTGATCGACCTCAGCATCGGTTCCAGCGACCAGCCGCCCCCGGAGGCCGCGCTGGAGGCCCTGCGGGAGGCCACGCGCGACCCCGCCACCTACCGCTACCCCCTCTTCAGCGACACGGCGCCCCTGCGTGAAGCGGCGGCGACGTACCTGACAGGGCGCTTCGGGGTGCGGGTGGACATGGACCGGGAGGTGCTGCCCCTGATCGGCGCGCAGGAAGGGCTGGCCCACCTGCTGCTGGCGGTGACCGACCCCGGCGACACCGTGCTCCTGCCCGACCCCTGCTACCCGCCGTACCTGGGCGCGGTGGCGGTCGCGGGGCTCAACGTGGTCACCCTGCCGCTGCTCCCCGAGCGGGGCTTCCTGCCCGACCTGGACGCCGTGCCGAACGAGGTATGGCCCCGCGTCCTGCTCCTGAACTACCCCAACAACCCCACCTCGGCGGTGGCGGACGCGGCCTTTTTCCGGCAGGCCGCCGCGTGGTGTCGCTCGCGGGGCACCCTGCTCGTCCACGACCACCCCTACGCCGAGCTGACGTTCGGGGGCTACCGGGCGCCGAGTGCCCTGGAGGCCGGGCTGGATGGGGTGGTGGAGTTGCACTCGCTCTCCAAGACGCACCACCTGGGCGGCTTCCGGATCGGCTTCGCGGCAGGGGATGCGGACGCGCTGGCGGCCCTGGCGCGGGTGAAGGGTGCCGTCGATTTCCACGCCTACCTGGGTATCCAGCGGGCAGCGGCGGTCGCCCTGGGCCTGCCGGACGAGGTGGGACGGGCGGGGGCGCGGGCGTTCGAGGCGCGGCGCGACGCCCTCGTCCCGGCCCTGCGGGGGCTCGGGTGGGAGGTCGCGCTCCCACAGGCGAGCATGTACGCCTGGGCGCGGGTGCCCGGGATGACCGACAGCGTGGCCTACGCCGTGCGCGCGGCTGAAGAGACGGGCGTGGCGTTCAGCCCCGGCCGCGCCTTCGGGGCGCGGGGCGAGGGCTTCGTGCGCTTCGCGCTCGTGCAGCCGCCGGGGGTGCTGGTGGAGGCGGCGCGGCGGCTGGGCCGCGTGCCCGTGCAGGAAGCCCGCGAAGCCATCACCCGCTGATCCGGGAAAAAGAAGGGGCGTCCAACCGTCCTCCCGGCAGACGCCCTCTCCCCTCTTTTCCTCCACGCCACAGGCCGCTCGCCCCCCGCCTCACACCGCCTGCGTCGCCGCCAGCCGGTCGAGCACCGAGGGGTCTTCCAGCGTGCTCGTGTCCCCCTGAATCTCCTTCCCGGCGGCGATCTGGCGCAGGAAGCGGCGCATGATCTTGCCGCTGCGGGTCTTGGGCAGGGCGTCGGCGATGATGATCGCGTCGGGGCGGGCCAGGGCGCCGATCTCCTTGGAGACGTGCGCGCGCAGGGCCCCCGGATCAACCGTGTGCCCGGCCTGGGGGAGCACGAAGGCCACCACGCACTCGCCCTTCACGTCGTCGGGTTTGCCGACCACGGCGGCCTCGGCGATGCTGGGGTGGGCGACGAGCGCCGACTCGATCTCCATCGTGCCCAGGCGGTGCCCGGAGACGTTGAGCACGTCGTCCACCCGGCCCACCACCGTGATGTAGCCGTCCTGATCGCGGCGCGCACCGTCCCCGGCGAAGTACACGTGCGGAATCTCGCCCCAGTAGCTCTTGCGGTAGCGCTCGTCGTCGCCGTACACGGTCCGCAGCATCGAGGGCCAGGGCCGCTTGATCACCAGCAGGCCGCCGTCGTCCGGTCCCAGCTCCTCGCCCGCGTGGGTCATGATCGCGGGCTCGACGCCGAACATCGGCAGGCCCGCGCTGCCGGGCTTGCTGGGATGGGCGCCGGGCAGGGTCGTCAGCATGATCGAGCCCGTCTCCGTCTGCCACCACGTGTCCACCACCGGGCAGCGCTCGCCACCGATCACCCGGTAGTACCACATCCACGCCTCGGGGTTGATGGGCTCCCCCACCGAGCCGAGGAGGCGCAGGCTGCTCAGGTCGTAGCGGGACGGAATTTCATCACCCTGCCGCATGAAGGAGCGGATCGCCGTCGGCGCGGTGTAGAGGATCGTCACCCGGTGCTTCTGGACGACCTCCCAGAAGCGGCCCCAGTCGGGGTGGTTGGGGGCCCCCTCGTACAGCACGACCGTCGCCCCGTTGAGGAGGGGCCCGTACACGCTATAGGAGTGCCCCGTCACCCAGCCCACGTCGGCGGTACACCAGTACACGTCGTCGTCGCGCAGGTCGAACACGGTCTGGGTCGTCAGGTAGGTGCCCACCATGTAGCCGCCCGTGGTGTGCTGCACGCCCTTGGGTTTGCCGGTACTCCCCGAGGTGTAGAGGATGAAGAGGGGATGCTCGGAGTCGAGCGCCGCGGCCTCGTGCTCCTCGCTCGCCGAGCCCACCACGTCGTGCCACCACACGTCGCGGCCCTCCTGCATGGGGGCGTCGCAGTCGGCCCGGCAGACGACGACGATCTTCTCCAGGCTCGGAGTGTTCTCGGCGGCCCGGTCCGCGTTCTCCTTGAGCCGCACGAGCTGTCCCCGGCGCTGTCCCGCGTCGGCGGTGATCAGGACCTTGCTCTGGGCGTCGTTGATGCGGTCGGAAAGGGCACTCACCGAGAAGCCGCCGAAGACGACGCTGTGGACGGCCCCGATGCGGGCGCAGGCGAGCATGGCAATGGCCGCCTCGGGGATCAGCGGCAGGTAGAGGGTCACCCGGTCGCCCGGCTCCACACCCAGGGAGGTCAGGGCATTCGCCGCCTTCTTCACCTCGCGCAGGAGTTCGGAATAGGTATAGGTGCGGACCTGAGTGTCTTCACCCTCCCAGACAATCGCGGTCTTGTCGCCCAGGCCCCGCTCCACATTGCGGTCGAGGGCGTTGTAGGCGATGTTCGTCCGCCCGCCGACGAACCACCGGGCGTGGGGGTCCTGCCAGTCGAGCACCTGATCCCAGCGGCGCATCCAGCTCAGCTCGTCCGCCACCTCGCCCCAGAAGCCGTCGGGGTCGTCGAGGCTGCGGCGGTAGCGCTCCTCGTACTGCTCGCGGGAGACGCGGGCCCGCGCGGCGAACTCCTCGCTGGGCGGAATGACGCGGCTCTCGTGCAGCATCGCGTCGATGTGGTCGGACGGGGTGGGCCGGGACAGGGCGGGATCGGTCATGCGGGAAACCTCCGGGAGTGCGGCGCCCTCGGTGCGCCTCTGGAGCGGGCGCGGCGGGTTGTGGGTGCGCCTACTGTACCGCCGCCGGGACGGGGAGGCGCATGTCGTTACGGGAGGGGTACTGAACTGGGTCCAAGCTGCTTTCGCCCGCTCCCGGAGAGCGAAACCCCCGACCACACCGGGCCGGGGGCTGACTGCTGACCGCTGGAAGCTCCCTCAGTCGTGCGCCGCGACCGTCCCGTCCACGCCCGCCCCGGTGTAGGCGCGGAACTGCATCTCCTCGAAGGCCTGCTCCGCGCCCTCGTTGCGGCGGGCGGCCCCCACCATCGTCCCCAGGACGGCGAAGAGGAATCCGGCGGGGATGGAGACGATGCCGGGGTTTTCCAGCGGGAAGATCGGGGCGGCCTGGACGAGGTGGCGGCCCGTGGTCTTCGTGGGCGGGTCGATGCCCCGGATGTTGGGGCTCACGGCGATCAAGGCGAGGCAGGTCAGGATGCCGCCCACGATGCCCCAGATCGCGCCCGTGGCGTTAAATCTCCGCCAGAAGAGGGTGAAGAGGATCACCGGCAGGTTGGAACTCGCCGCGATGGCGAACGCGAGCGCCACCAGAAAGGCCACGTTCTGCGTCTGGGCCGCGAGGCCGAGCAGGATGGCGATTACGCCGACGCCGACGGTGGCGAGGCGGGCCACCCGAAATTCCTCGCGCTCGGTCGCCTGCCCCCCCCGGATCACGCCCTTGTAGATGTCGTGGGTAAAGGACGTGCTCGCCGCGATGGTCAGCCCCGCCACGACCGCCAGGATGGTCGCAAAGGCCACGGCGGTCACGAAGGCGAGGCCGAACTCGCCGCCCACCGTGCCCGCCCCGCCGAAGAGGGACTGCGCGAGCAGGGGTGCGGCCATGTTGCCCGCCGCGTTCTCCCGGACGATAGTCTCCCGCCCGACGAGCACGTTCGCCGCGTTGCCCATGAAGGCCGTCATCACGTAGAAGGCGCCGATCAATACCATCGCCCACACCACGCTCTTGCGGGCGTCCTGCGCGGTGGGCACGGTGTAGAAGCGCACCAGGATGTGCGGCAGCCCGGCGGTGCCCAGCACCAGCGCGAGGCACAGCGAGATCAGGTCGATGGGGTTAGTGTACTTCACGCCCGCGCCCAGGAACGCCGCGCCGTTGCGCTGCTCGACCACGCCCAGCAGGTTGGAAAAGCTCCAGCCGAAGCGGTTCAGGATCAGGACCGTCATCACGATGGTGGCGAACATCAGCAGCACGGCCTTGATGATCTGCACCCAGGTCGTGGCGAGCATCCCGCCCACCACCACGTAGATGATCATCAGCACGCCGACGAGCGGGATGGCGAGGCTGGCCCCGATCACGCCGCCCGAGAGCAGGCTGATGAGCGACCCGGCACCGACGACCTGCGCGATCATGTAAAAGGTGCTCACGACGATGGTGCTGATCGCCGCGTAGGTCCGCACCCGCTGGTCTTTCAGGCGGTAGACGAGCATGTCGGCGAGCGTGTACTTGCCGAGGTTGCGCAGGGGCTCGGCCACGATGAAGAGCACGGTCAGGTAGGCGATGAACCACCCCACCGAGTACATGAAGCCGTCGTAGCCGTTCAGGGCGATCAGGCCGGTGATACCCAGGAAGCTCGCCGCGCTCATGTAGTCCCCGGCGATGGCGATGCCGTTTTGCGGGGCGCTGATCCGCCCGCCCGCCACGTAGAAGTCCGAGGCGCTGGTGTTCCGTTTGCTCGCCCAGAAGGTGATCCCCAGGGTGACGGCGACGATGAGGGCCGCGAGGAGGAAGGTCATCCCCGGGCCTCCAGCGCCAGGCGGTCGAAGGTGCGGGCTTTGACCACATAGATCGCGGCCATGATCCAGCCCATCGCGAACTCCAGAAAGGCGAACACGTACCCGAAGGTCACGTTCCCGAATACCTTCGTCGCCATCAGCGGCTTGTTGTACCCCGCCAGGATGGGCAGCATGAAGTACAGCACCAGAAACGTGACCGTCATGATCACGGTAAAGCGGTTGCGCTCGGCCACCAGCCGCGCGTAGGCGGCGTTGCGGACGAGCGGCGAGCCGGACTGCAAACGGGATACGGTCATGCGGGCCTCCTGGGGCGGGGGGCGGGGAGCACGAGGGTCGGCGGGGCGCTTCGGGCGCACAGACAGATTGAAGGTTGTCCCAAAGATTAGGGCGCCATTAACCCAATAGCAATGGACCGGGTTCAAAAAGGACGTTCCTGCGGGCGGAACAGCGGGGCCTGGGCGCCCGCCGGGTTGGGGACAGCGTGAGCCCGGCCCCAACCCCCGCCCGCGTACCCGTTATGGTGGGGGAGATGCTCCTCGACCGGCTGAATCGGCCCCTGCGTGACCTGCGCGTCAGCGTGACCGACCGCTGCAACCTGCGCTGCACGTACTGTATGCCCGCCGAGGTCTTCGGCCCGGGCTATGCCTTTTTGCCCAGGACCGAGCTGCTGAGCTTCGAGGAGATCGAGCGTTTGAGCCGGGTCTTCGTGGAGCTGGGCGTGCGCAAGCTGCGGATCACCGGGGGCGAACCTCTCCTCAGGCGCGACCTGCCGGAGCTGATCGGGCGGCTGACCCGCCTGGAGGGGGTGGAGGACGTGGCCCTCACCACCAACGGGCTGCTGCTCCCCCGCCTCGCCGCCGACCTCAAGGCGGCGGGCCTGAAGCGGGTCACGGTCAGCATCGACAGCCTCGACCCGGAGGTGTTCGGGCGCATGAACGGGCTCGGCGTCCACCCACAGCGGGTGCTCGACGGCATCGAGGCGGCGCTGGCGGCGGGCCTAGGCGTGAAGGTGAATACGGTCGTGCAGCGCGGGGTGAACGACGAGGGGCTGCGGAAGCTCTGGCTGGCCCTGCGCGAGGGGGCGGTCGTGCGCTTCATCGAGTTCATGGACGTGGGCAACCACAACGGGTGGAACATGGAGTCGGTGGTGCCCTCGCGCGAGGTGCTGGCCCGCCTGAGTGCGGACGGCACAGGGGCGGAATTCCGGCCCGTGAATCCCAACTACCGGGGCGAGGTCGCCGAGCGGCACGTGGATGAGGGCGGACACGAGGTCGGGCTGATCTCCTCGGTCACGGCCCCCTTCTGCGGGGACTGCTCGCGGGCGCGGCTCTCGGCGGTCGGCGTGCTGTACACCTGCCTCTTCGCGGGCGCGGGCACCGACTTGCGTGCGCCCCTGCGTGCGGGCGCGGGCGACGACGGGCTGCGCGACCTGATCGCGGGCGTGTGGCGTGAGCGCCGCGACCGCTACAGCGAGGAACGCGGCGAGGCCACCCCTGCCGGGGAGAAGGGCCCCGCACGCAAGATCGAGATGTCGCACATCGGGGGCTGAGGGTGCCGTCCCTCGGGAGCAGCCCCCGACCCGCCGGGTTGTTGTCCTGGGGTGGGTGACAGGCCGTCCAGCCTTGTGTACTTAGGACACCAACCCTAAGATGAGGTTGTATAGCCGCGCGTCTTCATGGCGGCCCCTGGAGGGATGCATGGCGAAGTACCCGCTGATCAAGACCACCCTGAAAGACCGGCTGCTGGGTGGGCACTACCCGGAGGGGCTGCCCCTTCCCAGCGAGCCGCAACTCGCGCGCGAATTCGAGGTCTCGCGCATGACGGCCCGGCGCGCCATCGACGAACTCGAACGCGAGGGGTACGTCTACCGGGTGCAGGGGGCGGGCACCTTCCCGACCGGCAAACGCTTTCGCCAGGGCATGTTCCGGGTGCGGCCCTTCAAGGAGTGGGCCCGGCACCCCGAGCACCGCACGACCGTCTTGCGCGCCATGCAGATCGACGCCACCCCCGAGATCGCCATCGTCCTCCAGCTTCAGCCCGGCGACCCGGTGATCTTCGTCCACCGCCTGCGCACGGCGGGCGACGAGTCCCTCGTGATCGAAAAGCGCTACATCAACGCCCGCCTCGCCCCCGGCCTGATGGAGCACAACCTCGGCGCCGAGAGCGTCCACGAGGTCATGGTCTCGATGGGCGTGCCCCTCACCCGCGTCGAGCAGAACCTGGAGGCCGTCAACCTCCGCCAGGAGGAGGCCGACCTGCTGCGCGTGCCGCTGGGCACCGCCGCCTTCCTCCTGAGACGCACGACCTACAGCGGTCCCAAGCGCGTCTCCTACGTCAATTACTGGGTGCGGGGCGACCGGTACGCGTTTCAGGACAGCTTCGAGCCGTAGGGGCGGTGAGAAGAGGCTGGCGCCTGCGCGTTCCGGCCCTTTTCTTGTTCCACTTACCACCACCGACCCGCCACCGACCGCGCCTGGCCCGGTGTAGACACCCTCTCCCGCCTTCATGTTTGACGGGGTGCAATTTTGGACTCCAGGCGCTATATGTGAGGGATCATGGATTCTTCCTCACTCCGGGAGCGTCAGAAGGAGCGCCGCCGCGCGCGGATCTACAACGTCGCCCTGGAGTTGTTCAAGCGGGGGGGGTTTCAGGCGACGACGGCGACCGACATCGCCAAGGCGAGCAACGTGTCGCGCGGGACGTTTTTCAACTACTACCCCTACAAGGAGGCGGTGCTCCTCGACTACGGCAGCGAGGTCATGGACCGCCTGCGCGACCAGGCCGAGGCCCGGCTCTCGGAGGGCACGCCGCCCCTGACCGTCCTGTACGAGATCTGGGACCAGCTTGCCGAGGAAAACGGGCGGGAGCGCGACCTCTTTCCGCCGCTGGCGTACGAGGTGATGAATCCCAACCCGGAACGGGCCAGGACCGCGTACCAGGCGCTGCCGCTGAGCAAGGTGATCGAGCTGATCTTGCGGCCGCTGCACCAGGCCGGGCAGATTCGCACCGACATGAGCCTCCAGCGCATCAGCAACCTGATCGCCGACACGTACCTGATGGTCGCCCTGCGCTGGAGCGCGTACGGCACCGACCGCACCTTGCAGGAGGAGACGCGGCTGGCCCTCAGCCTGCTGCTGGAGGGGGCGCTGCGGCGCGAGCCCACGGGGCGGACGAGCTAGGAACACCCCCTCCGGCCCCCTCGCCCCGGTCGTCCCACACGCGGAATGGGAGGGGCCCCAAATCCCCACCTTTGCGCTGTGCCGCCCGCCCGGGCCGCGTAGAATGCCCTCCGATTTCCCCGGAGGTCTCCCCGCCTTGACGCAGCCCGAACTCACCGTCGGTTCCCCCCGCCACCACTGGCCCTTCAGCCGGGGGCTGGTGGTGGAGTCGCTGGTGAACGCGGGGGCGAGTGCGCCCACGGCGGCGGCGGTGGCGCGGCGGGTGGAAGGGCAGCTCCGCTTTTCAAAGCGGTCACCGGTCAGCCCCGGGGAATTGCAGGCCCTGATGGTCGAGGTGGCGCGCGACGTGGCGGGCGACGAGGTGGCGCGCGCCGCCGAGCGGCAGACCCCGGCCTTCGTGGACATCCTGGTGAGGGCCAAGAAGGGCACGCTCCCCTTCAGCCGGGGGGTGCTCGCCCGCACGCTGGAGGACACCGGCCTCTCGCCGCGTGACGCCTACGCGGTGGCGAGCGCGGTGGACGTGGAGTTGCGGCAGTCGGGCGTGCGCGACCTCGGGGTGGAGGCCCTCGACGCCCTCACCGAGCGGACCCTCGCCGAGCGGTACGGGGAGCACCTGCGGCTGACGTACCGCTTCCTCAAGCGCAACCGCGGAAGGCTCGGCGTGGTGAGCGCGGGGGGGGGCACGCCGAGCCCCTTCAGCAAGGGCATCCTGGTGCAGTCGCTCCTGGCGGCGGGGGTGGCGCCCGACGTGGCGCGCAAGGTGGCCCGCGTGACCCAGCGCGACCTGCGCGGCAGCGAGGACCGGGTGGTGACCCGCCGCGCCATCCGCGAGAAGGTGGAAGCCCTGCTGCGCGACGAGGTGGGGCCGGACGTGAGCGCGCGCTACCGCCTGCTGCGGGTGATCCGCCGCCCGCCCCGGCCCCTGGTCGTGCTGCTGGGCGGCGTGAGCGGCACGGGCAAGAGCTACCTCGCCGCCGAGATCGCGTACCGGCTGGGGATCACGCGGGTGGTGAGCACCGACTCGATCCGTCAGGTCATGCGGGCGATGGTCTCCCCCGCCCTGGTGCCCACCCTGCACGCGAGCACCTTCAACGCCTGGGAGGCGCTGATCCCGCCCGGCGAGCCCCGGCCCGAACACCCCACCGAGGGGGCGCTGCTGGCGGGCTTCCGCGATCAGGTCGGGCAGGTGAACGTGGGGCTGGGGGCGGTGGTGCGCCGCTCGGTCGAGGAGGGCGCGAGCGTGGTGCTGGAGGGGGTCCACCTCGTGCCCGGCTACCTGCGGGCGGAGGCCTACGCGGGGGCCATCGTCGTGCCCATGCTCGTGGTGTTGCGAGGCGAGGACGAGCACCGCCGCCACTTCGAGTCGCGCGACCGGGAGACGGCGGCGAGTCGGCCCCTGCACCGCTACATGACCTACTTCCGCGAGATTCGCACCATGCAGCGTTTTCTGGAGGACCTCGCCGCCCGCGAGGACGTGCCCCTGCTCGACGCCCTGACCCTCGACGAGAGCGCCGATCAGGCCGTGGACGTGGTGCTGCGGCGGGTGATGGCGGCGCTGACCCCGGTCGAGCGCGCGGCCCTGCTGGGCGATGAGGACAAGGCGGCGGGACGGTAGGGGCCGGGCCTCAGCGCCGCACCCGCCGCACCGCCGCGCGCAGCTCGCCCAGGGCCGCCGACCCGGAGCCGGGGGCGTAGCGCGCCGCGTGGTAGGCGTGAACGGCGATTCGGATAGCGTCGGCCTGGGTAGGCCGCTCCAGGCTGGCCCGCGCGGCGTACGCGCCCGCCGTCTCACCCGGCGCACGCGGCAACCGCAGGCGGCGGGCGAGGTCGTCGAGGAGCCGGGCGGCGGGGTCGGCGAGGCGGGGGCGCCGGGTCAGCAGGGCGGGCAGCAGGGCGAGCGCGAGGAGCCCACCGGCGAGGGCCAGGTAGGGCATCCCGCCGACCCGCCCGGCCCCCACGCGGTCCAGGAGACTGCGTTGCCGGGCCCCGTCGTACCCGGCGACCCAGGCGTTCCAGCGGGTTTGCAGGGCGTCGAGATGCAGCGCGGCTCGGCGCAGGGGCGTCGGCGGGGGCGCGGCGCGGGCGGTGGGCGAGGTCAGGGCGGTGGCGAGCCCGGCGCTCACCCGGGCGGGGGCGACGGCGGCGGTGGGGTCCACCCGCACCCAGCCACGAGCAGGCAGCCACACCTCGGTCCAGGCGTGGGCGTCTTGCGCCCGCACGATCAGGGAGCCGCTGAGCGGGTTGACCTCGCCGCCCTGGTAGCCGCCCACGATCCGGGCGGGCAGCCCCGCCGCCCGCATCAGGAACGCGAAGGCCGAGGCGTAGTGCTCGCAAAAACCCCGCCGGGTGCCGAAGAGGAAGGCGTCCACCCGGTCCTGCTCCGGCAGGGTGGGGGGGTCGAGGGTGTAGGTGAAGCCGCCCGCGCGCAGGAATCCCAGCCCGGCCTCCACCCGGGCCTCAGGAGGCAACGCCTGCCAGCGGGACGCGAGGGCGCGGGCGCGTGGGCTCTCCCCGGTCGGCAGCCGCAGGTCGAATTCCAGCCGCTCCGAGTTCTCGGCCACCCCCAGGCGCGCGGCGCGGCTCTGGAAGGCGTAGCGGGTGCGGGTCGCCGGGGGGCGGGGCGTGACGGCCTGGAAGGCGTTCGTCAGGAACGTCCCCGGCGGCAGGACGGTGGGCACGTCGAGCGCGGGGAGCCAGGGCCGGGCGCCGGGTTCCAGGGTGAGGGTGTACGCCAGGGTGGGCCCGCCCACCTCCACGCTGGGGGAAGGGCCGCGCAGCCGGACCTGGGTCCAGTTCACCCCGTCGTAGGCCTCGTAGACGGGGCCGCGCCAGTAGCGCTCGTCGGGCGGGGGCAGGGCGCCCCCGAAGTCCGCCCGGAAGGCGACCGCGCGGCTCTGGGCGAGCGAGCCGAACTCGCCCGCGCTGATCCGGTCGGCGAGGCCGGTCTGGGCGCCCGCCTGCACCGGAAGCTGCCACAGGGGACCGTCGGGGCGGGGAAAGAGCAGGAAGAGGGCCAGGGTCAGCGGCGTGGCCCGCAGGCCGAGGCTGGCCGCCACGCGCAGGGGGGAAGGGGACGCCCCGGCGGGGGGCAGCGTCCAGCCGCCCAGCGCCGCGAGGAGCAGCAGCACGCTCAGGACCGCGTGCGCCGCCGCAAGGGGACCCTGCCCGAAGAAGAAGTGGGTCAGCGTGACGAACACGCCGAGGAGGGCGAGGAGCCGCGCGTCCCTCACCGTGCGGGTCTCCGCCGCCTTGAGCGCGACGAGCAGGGCCAGGAACGCCGTGCCCGCGTCCCGCCCGAGCAGGGTTCCGTACCCGCTCTGAAGCAGGGCCGCCGACCCCACCGCCGCGAGGGCGAGCAGCGGGGCGGGCGGCGCGATCAATCGGCCGCGCCAGCGGGGCAGGGTGCGCGCCGCGCTGTAGCCCAGCACCCCCGCCATCAGCAGCGTGACCCACCCCGGCTGCCGCAGGACGGCGGGCGCGAGGGCTACCGCGAGGGCGAACAGGGTGAGCCGCAGCGGCCCGCCCGGCAGGGGAACCCCGGCTCCGGCCCGCCGTCCCTTCGCGGGAACGGGTGGGATCGGCGGATGCAGGGCCAGGGCCGTCCGCGCCGCCCGCGCGTGCGCCTCCCCCCGGCCGACGGGCAGGGCCGCGCCGGGCAGCGTCAGCCCGAAGGGGAGGTCCTCCCGACGGGCCGCTCCCACCCACGCCGCGAGGCGCGAGAGCCGGGCCTCCGTGTCGCCCAGCGCCGCCGTGTCGGCCCAGTCGAACACCCGCGCCGACGTGGCGGGCGTGTCCGTCTCGCGGGTGAGGAGGGCGCCCGTGCGGGCCGCGTGCCGCCACGACACCTGCCGGGGCGAGTCGCCGGGGACGTAGGCGCGCAGGCCGCTGAAGTCCTCGTGGCCGGGTGCGCGGCGTCCGCCCTCCCCTTCCCCGGCGGCCAGACGTGAAGGGGGCAGAGGAGCGCCCGCCTCCGGGAAGGGAAACACGACGGGCCCATCCGGCCTCGGCAGCGGGCGGGTGACCTCCCACAGCCCGAGGGGGTCGAGGGCGACCACCCGGGGCCGCGGGAGGACAAGCCGACCACGCACCGGGGCGGGCACGGGGAGGGAGACGGTCACCCGCCCCCCCGCCGGGACGTGCGCCCGGGCCTCCGGCGTGCCCCGCCCGCCGACCCGCAGCGCCGCCGCGCAGTCAGGCCCCGCGCTCGTCAGCGTGGCCGTGAAGGGCACCGTCGTCCCGGCGACGGCCTCGGGAGGAGGCGTCAAGGTTCCGCCCAGCGCCCGGCCCGCGCGGCTCGCCTGCGTGGCCGTGACCACCCACACCCCGCCGAGGAGGAACGTCACGGCGTAGCCCAGGCTGAGGGCGTAGTTGATGCAGCCCACCAGCGTGAGCAGGATCAGCCCCAGGAAGGCGAGGCCCAGCCGGGTGGGGCGCAATCGGCCCGCCGGACCCACGCCGCCTTCACCCGAAGCGCGAGGTTCACCCACGACGGCTCAGGGAATCGGCGTGTCGGCGAGGACGCGGGCGAGCACGTCCCCCACCCGGGCGCCGGGGTCGCGGGGCGGCAGACGGTGGGCGCCGAGGGCCGGGAACACGGCCTGCACGTCCTCGGGGAGGACCATCCGCCGCCCCGCCAGAAAGGCCCAGGCGCGGGCGGCCCCGAGCAGGCCCAGCAGGGCGCGGGGGCTGAGCCCGGCGGCGAGCGCGGGGTGACCCCGGGTCGCGCGGGCGAGCAGTTGCAGGTAGTCGAGGAGCGGGGGCGCGGCGTACACCCCGTCCACCTCGCGCTGGGCGGCGAGCAGGGCCTCGAGGCCCAGCATGGCGGGGAGGTCACGCACGGCCCCCGCCCGGCCCCCCGTCTCCAGCAGGGTGCGCTCGGCGCGGGGGTCGGGGTAGCCCAGCGTGACGGTGAGGAGGAAGCGGTCGAGCTGCGCTTCCGGCAGCGGCGAGGTGCCCACGAAGGCGGAAGGGTTCTGGGTGGCGATCACGAAGAAGGGCTCGGGGAGGGGTCTGGTCACCCCGCCCTCGCTGACCTGACGCTCCTCCATCGCCTCCAGCAGGGCGCCCTGCGTCTTGGGGGTCGCGCGGTTGATCTCGTCGGCGAGGAGCACCTGTGAGAAGACCGGGCCGGGCTGGTAGCGGAAGGCCCCCTCCCGCGCGTCCCAGATGCTCACGCCGAGGAGGTCGGCGGGCAGCAGGTCGGCGGTGAACTGCACCCGCCGGAACTCCAGCCCCAGGACGCGGGCCAGCGCGTGCGCGAGCGTGGTTTTGCCCACCCCCGGCTGGTCCTCGATGAGCAGGTGACCGCGCGCGAGCAGGCACGCCAGGGCGAGGCGGACCTGCCCGGACTTCCCGAGGATCACCCGGTCGAGCGCGTCCAGGGCTGAAGTCACGGCCCCCGCGCTCCCCGGCGGGGCGCTCCCGGCGCTCGGGGAGGGGGCGGAGGGCACGGCGCGCGTCATGCGGCCCACCCTAACGGGAGGGGTCTGACAGAACTGGGACAGGGGCGGGGCGTTCCCTCCCCCGCCCGCGCAGGGCCAGCCACGCCCCCACCCACGCGCCCAGCACGTCGAACACCCAGTCGGTGGGCCCCGCCTCGCGGCCCGGCACGAAGGCCTGGTGAACCTCGTCGAGCGCCCCGAACCACGCGGCGACCACCAGGGCGAGCCCGCGCCGCCCCGTCGCCCGGGCGAGGCAAAAACTCAGCGCCAGGTACGCCGTGAAGTGCGCCGCCCAGTCGCGCGGGTGCGGCAGGGGCGGGCCGGGCGTGTCGGGCGACGAGCTGAGCCACCAGATCGCGCCCATGATCAGGAGGGCGGGGAGCCACCACAGGGGTCTGGCCCGGTGCCTCACCCTCCCTGCCCCCCGTGCCCCCCGGCGGGATGCTCGACGAGTTCGATCAGGGTGCCCGCCCCCCACTTCGGGTGGAGAAAGGCCACCCGCGTCCCTGCCCGGCCCGGCGTCGGCGCGTCCGAGAGGAAGCGGGCGCCCGCCCCCCGCAGTCTTTCCATCTCGGCCTCCAGGTCCGCCACGCGGTAGGCGGTGTGGTGCAGCCCCGGCCCGCGCCGCTCCAGGAAGACGGCCACCGGGCTGTCCGGGCGGGTGGGCGCGAGGAGTTCCACCAGGCTCTCCCCCACCACGAAGGCGCGCACGATCACCCCCTGGGAGGTGACCTCCTCGTCGGGACCCTCGGGAGTCAGGCCCAGGGCGAGGTAGGGGGCGCCCCCCGAGTCGAGGTCGGGCGTGGCGATGGCGACGTGATCGAGGCGCAGGGCGGTCATGCCCCGCAGGGTAGCGGGCCGGGGGGACGGCGCACGAGGGGACCGGGCCTCTTCCCCCGCCGGGGGACGGTCCCGGGGCGGGGGAGGGACGGCTCAGCCCTCCTGCCCTTCCCGGGCGCGCACCCGCTCGCGCTTGTGGGCGTACATCCGCAAGTCGGCGGTCCGCAGGGCGGCGGTGGAGTCGGGGGCGTCGTCGGGGACCCCCGCCACCCCCACCGAGGCGTCGGCGGGGTAGCCCAGGGCGCGGACGTGCCCGGCGGCCTCCTCCACGAGCGCGGCGAGCTGGCGGCGGGCCGCCGGGGGGTCCCCCGGCGCCACCCGCAGCAGGGCGTACTCGTCGCCCCCCAGGCGGTAGGCGCTCACCCCGGGGGCGCGCAGGGCGAGGGCGAAGGCGCGCAGCAGGTCGTCGCCGCTCGCGTGGCCCTGGGAGTCGTTCACCCGCTTCATGCCGTCGAGGTCCACCACCGCGAGGACGTACCCGGCGCCCGTCTCCGCGTGCAGCCCGGTGGCCTCGTCGAGCGCCTCGTCGAGGGCGCGGCGGTTGCCCAGGCCGGTGAGTTTGTCGGTCAGCGCCGCGCGTTCGAGTTCGCGGACGTGTTCGGCGCGCTCCAGGGCCACGCCCACGCTGCGGACCGCCGCCTCCAGCAGCCCGCGCTCGTCGGCTGTCCAGGCCGACGGTTCACCCAGCCGGGCGAGCGCGAGCACGTAGGGGTGGCCGCCCTGGCCCTCCCGCAGGTACAGCCACGCGGCGCTGCGCAGGCCCGCCGCGAACAGGTGCGGGAGGGTGGTCGGGGCGGCGCAGGTGTCCACGAAGACGTGCTCACGCTGGCGAAGGGCCGCCCACAGGGCCGTGCCCTCCAGGGTGACGGGCTCGCGCATCACCGCCCGGTAGCCCTCGCCGCGCGGCCCGGCGTGGTCGCGCAGCACCTCGGGGCCCCCCGGCGTGAGGCGCAGCAGGCCCGACCAGTCGAGCCGCATCCGCTCGTGCAAGAGGGCCAGGGCCTGCTCGGCCGTCTCCTCGGGGGCCAGGTCCTCGTGCATGAGTTCGGCCAGGTCGCGCAGGGTGCGGGCGTGGTCGCGGGCGCGGGTGAGTTCCCGGGCGCTCAGCCGCAGGTCGAGCTCGTCGATCACCAGGGCGGCGAGCGTGCGCAGGACCTCGCGCTCACGCTGCCCCAGCGAGCGCACCCGGGTGTCGAACACGCACAGGGTCCCGACCGCCTCTCCCCCGGCGGTGACGAGCGGGGCGCCCGCGTACATCCGCACGCCGACCGGGGAGTCCGGCCCGACCTCCGGGTGGTGGGCAAAGCGCGGGTCGGCGGCGAGGTCCTCGATCACGACCACGCCCGGCGCGAGCACCGTCAGCGAGCAGGGCACCTCCCCCCGGGGCAGGACCAGCCCGGTGAGGTCGGGGCCGTGGCTCGCCACCGTGAACTGCCAGTCCTCGCCCAGGAAATTCACGACGGCGCAGGGCGTGCCCAGCACCTGCGCGGCCAGGGCCGTGATCCGGTCGAAGGCCTCCCCCGGAAGCGCGCCGAGACTCAGGTACGCGTGCAGGGCGGCGAGCCGCTCAGAGTCCGGGGGCGGGGGGGACGTGGGCACCCGGTTACCCTAGCGGCCCGGACCGGCCCCACACGTGACAAAACCCCACCCCTTCCCTTCAGAGTCGGCCCCCTCCGATGGGCCGGGGCCCGCGTACAATCGGGGCCGTGATCCTCACGACCGTCCTCGCCCTGGCCCTCTCGTATCTGCTCGGCTCGGTTCCGGCCGCCGCGTGGGTCGCCCGGGCGCGCGGGGTGGACATCCGTCAGGTCGGCAGCGGCAACAGCGGCGCCACGAACGTCCTGCGCGCCCTCGGCCCCGGCCCGGCGCTGCTCGTTGCCCTCTTCGACATCCTCAAGGGGGCGCTGGCCGTGTGGCTGGGAAGCGCCCTCGGCCTGGGCCCCTTTCCCGCCACCCTCTGCGGGGTCGCCGCCGTCCTGGGGCACAACTTCAGCCCCTTTCTGGGCTGGCGCGGCGGCAAGGGAGTCGCCACCAGCTTCGGCGTGATCACCGCCGCCGCCCCGGTGGCCGGGCTGGGCGTCTTCGTGATCGGGGTCGCGGCCATCTTGCTGACCCGCTTCGTCTCCGCCGGAAGCATCCTCGGCGCCGTCGCCGCCGTCTTGCTCACCCTGGTCACCGCCCAGCCCGTGTGGCTCATCCTGATCGTCACCGCCCTCACCGCCCTGCTCGTGTGGCAGCACCGCGAGAACATCCGCCGTCTCCAGGCCGGCAACGAGCGCCGTCTGGGCGAGCCGAAATAGACAAAGTGTCCTTGCGACCGGGCCTGGCGGGGGCACACGCGCTATCCTGGGGGGGTCACCCCAACCCACAAGCCCGGACGGGGAGACTCAGCCCGTTCGGCCCGGAGCCAGTCATGCCCGTCAGGATTCGGATTTACGGCAAAGAGGCCACCTTCTCGCGGGGCTGCTGGAGTTGCGAGGACGACACCCTCCAGGCCATGCTCGAAGCCCTCGCCGACCCCCGCGCCCTTACCCAGGAGCAGGAGCGAACCCACGCCCTCTACGCCGCCGGACGCTTCGGCGGAATGATCGCCAGCGAGGCCGGAGACTGGGCCCCCGCCCCCCACCCCGAAGCCGAGATCAAGATCACCGACTTCGCCCCCGCGCAACAGCCCGAGCGGGCGGGGTGGCTGTCGTTCCTCAGAAAGAAACGGTGATCTCAGGTCGGCATCCCCGAGAGCGCGGGCCTTGCCTAACAGCCAAGAGGAGTACGCCCAGCGCGAGGCGGAAGTCGTCCGACGGCTGGACGACCTGCGACCGTCCCTGCCTGCCGACGGGGTGCGGCAGGTCGAACATTCGCTTTGAGATGGCGTGTGAGGTTCTGGGCCTGAGCGAGATGGAAGCCCGGCTCCGGCTGGACGCTGACGAACAGGCCCGCTTCCTGCGGGTCGGGCCCTTGGCCTGAACTGGGAGATCGTCTGTGATCCGGACTTCTGGCAAAACCTCCTCACGGGGATGATGAACCAGGACACTCTAGAAACGACGTCCCCTAGCCCGCCCCTTGACCCCCCGCCCCCCGCCCGTTACCTTGCCCCCATGCGCCGCCACACGACCACCACTCCGTGAGGGCGGCCTGACTGACAGCCGCCCGCGAAAGCCGCGTGGCGGAGTTTTTCTTTTGGAGGAGGCCAGGATGCGCGTAGCGATTGTGGGGGCGACGGGGGCGGTCGGACACGAACTCTTGAGGGTGCTGGAAAACAGCACGCTGCACTTCGACGAGTTGCAGCTCTACGCCAGCCCGCGCTCGGCGGGGACGACCCTGCCCTTTAACGGCGAGGAGCTGACGGTGCGCGCCACGCCGGAAGGGGCCATCGACGCCGACCTGATCCTGGCCTCGGCGGGGGGTTCGATCAGCAAGGCCCTCGCCCCGGCGTGGGTGGCGGGCGGGGCGCTGGTGATCGACAACTCCAGCGCCTTCCGCTACGACCCGGAGGTGCCCCTCGTGGTGCCCGAGGTGAACGGCGAGGCGGCGCTGGGCCACAAGGGCATCATCGCCAACCCGAACTGCACGACGGCGGTCGCGGTGGTCGCGGTGGCGCCGCTGCACCGGGCCTTCGGCGTGAAGCGCATGATCGTGAGCACCTACCAGGCGACGAGCGGCGCGGGGCAAAAGGGCATCGAGGAGCTGCTGACCCAGACGCACCGGGTCCTGCACGACCAGCCTGCGCAGGCGCAGGTCTTCGCGCACCCCATTCCCTTCAACGTGATCCCGCACATCGACGCCTTTCAGGACAACGGGTACACCAAGGAGGAGATGAAGGTCGCCTGGGAGACACGCAAGATCATCGGCGACGACTCCATCCGGGTCAGTTGCACGGCGGTCCGCATCCCCACCCTGCGGACGCACTCCGAGGCGATCACCCTGGAGCTGGAACGCCCCGCCACCCCCGAGGAGGCGCGCGAGCTGCTGCGTCAGGCGGCAGGGGTCGAGGTGCGCGACGATCCAGGGGCGAGGCTCTACCCCATGCCCCTCACGGCCAGCGGCAAGTACGACGTGGAGGTGGGGCGCATCCGCGCCTCGCTGGTGTTCGACGGCGGCCTCGACCTCTTCGTCGCGGGCGACCAGCTTCTGAAAGGGGCCGCGCTGAACGCCGTGCAGATCGCCGAGTATTTGCAGGAGAAGGGGGCGCTGAAGGGCAGGGTCGCGGGCTGAGGACATGAACGCCGGGGCCACTGGGAGAACACCCCCGGTGGCCCTCCCGTTTTGGGGGCAGACTGGAGGGGTGCGCGCTCCCGCTCCCCGCCGTCCCGGACCCGACCGACCACGCCGGGGGTCGCAACCCGTCCTCGCCGCCCTGCTGACCCTCGTCCTGGTCGGCGGCGTGTGGGCGCAGGAGATCCTCGACCAGTTCGCGTTCGGCGGGGCGCTCGACGGGTACGGCATCCTCCCGCGCGACCCGGGCAGCGTGACGCACGTGCTCACCGCGCCCTTCTTGCACGGCGGCTTCGCTCACCTGATCGCCAACACGGTGCCGCTGGCCGTCCTCGCCTTCATGAGCGCCCTGCGGGGCGTGGGGCGCTTCCTGGTGGCGACCCTGGTGATCGTCGTCGTGGGCGGGTTTCTGGTGTGGCTGCTGGGACGCGGGGGCAGCCTGCACCTGGGGGCCTCGGCGCTCGTGTTCGGCTACCTCGCCTACCTGATCGGGGTGGGGTGGTGGGAGCGGACGCCGGGCGCCGTCGTCGTCGCGCTCGTCGCGGTGTTCCTGTACGGCGGGGCGATCTGGGGGGTGCTGCCGACGAATCCCCTCATCTCCTGGGAGGCGCACCTCTTCGGCTTCGTGGCGGGGCTGCTCGCGGCGGCGCTGCTGCACCGGAAGCGTCCGGCGCGGGGGGGTCAGGAGGGGATGTCCTCGCCGCACTCCAGGTGGTGAATCCTCACAGCGTGATCGGCCCCTCCGGCGTCTCCAGCATCGCCTGAAGTTCGGGCTGCGGGGCCTCGTAGACCTCGACCTCGCCCACGAAGTTCAGGGCGTCCAGCACGGCGCGCAGCCCGTCCGGGTCGGGGGTGCCCAGGCGCAGGGTGAGGAGGCGGACTCCCGCGTCAGGCAGTCGAGCAGGCGGGGGCGGCGTGTGCCAGCGGATCAGGCTGGGGCGCACCCCGCCGCCCGGCAGCGAGCCGTCTTCCGGCACCGTCAGCGTCCAGCGGTTCTCGCCGCGCGCGAGGTCGAGGGGCTCTCCGAACGGGCCGAGGTCGAGGCCGTCCAGGTCCGGCACCCGCGCGACCCAGTGGATGAGGAGGGGACCGTCCTCCAGCCGCCCGCGCAGCTCGGGGGTGTCCAGGCCGAACCAGCGCGGGCGGCTGGGCGCGGGCGCGGGCGGGTCGACGGCGATGACCTCCAGATACGCCGCGCCGCCGAGGGAGAGCAGGACGTTGTGGGTGCCGAACCGCTCGTGCTCGCCCCCGGGCTGCGTGGGCACGTTCAGGCGCCCCTCCAGCCACGCGCGGCCCTCTTCGAGGGTGCGGGCGGCGACGACGAGGTGGTCGAGGTGGGCGGGCATGGCAGACAGGATAGGTCCGCGCTCACGCCCCCCGTGGACGGCTCATCCCCGCCAGGTCGCCGAGGAGGATGGCGGCGGCCTTCTCCCCGCTCTCCACCGCGCCCTGGATGCTGCTCGACGAGGTGACCTCCGAGGCCAGCAGCACGCCGGGGAGGCGGGTGGCGTGCCCGGCGAGGGTGGCGGCGTATTCCGGGGGCTGGGGATACTGGGCGTGGGGAAGGCGCTCGACGTGCAGGGTGCGGAGGTGAGCGGCCCCCGCCCCGTACCACCGCCCGAGTTCCCCGCGCACCCGGGCGTCGAGGGAAGGGTCGTCGAGGTCAGGCAGCCCAAGGACGGTCACGGCGAGGAGGTGCTGGCCCCCCGGCGCCCGGCCCGGGACCGCGTTGCTGAGCCACTGGGCGTTGTTGATCAGCCCGCCCTCCGCATTCAGGAGCAGGCGGGGCTGGCGGTCGATCTGGACGGAAGAGGCGTAGTACAGGTACGTGCTGCCGAGACTCCCGCGTGAGACGGGCTCCCCGAGGAGCTGTTGAGCCGTGTCCGGGTCGGTGGCGACGATCACGTGCCGGGCATCGATCTCCCCGGCGGAGGTCGCGGCGGACACATGGCCGCCCGGCTGAGGAACGAGCCGCGTGACCCGCACGCCCGCCCTCACGTCCACATCCCGAGCGAGCTGTTCCGACAGGGCGCCGATGCCCGCCCGGGGCAGGGCCGCGCCGCCGTCCATCAGCATCCGGAAGTAGTAGCGGAAGAGCCGCGCGCTGGTGTGCAGGTCGCGCCGCAAGAAGATGCCCCCGAAGAAGGGCCGGAAGAAGCGGTCGAGGGTCGCCTCGGTGAAGCCCTGGCGCCGCAGGTAACTCTCGGTCGTCTCGTCCGGGCCGCTCAGCAGCGTATGGGCGGCGGGCGAGCGCAACCGGGCCGCGAGCCCCGCCACCCGCAGCTTGTCCGCGAGGGGCAGCGCCGGGGTGCTCAGGGTGCTCGGCAGCCCGCCGGGGTCGCGCAGGGGGTCGCCCACCACGTCCGCGCGCGCTCCCCGGCGGATGACGGCGGCGGGCGGGATGGGCACGAGGTCGAGGGCCTCCAGGTCGAGGTGCCGTTTCACCGCCGGGTAGGCCGGGAAGAGCACCTGATACCCGGCCTCCAGGGTGAAGCCCTCCACCACCCGGGAACGGACGCGCCCGCCCACCGCGTCCGCCGCCTCCAGCACGCGCACCCGGCGCCCCGCCCGGGTCAGGACCCGCGCCGCCGTCAGGCCCGCGAGCCCGCCGCCCACCACCAGAACGTCCAGCATCCCAGGAGCCTAGCAGGGTCAATGGGGGACTCAGGGCGAGCGGCCCGTGGCGAGCGTTCGCCCCCCCGGGTCGGCCACGTCGAAGGCGTAGGCGTCCGCGCCGAGCTGGCGCCAGTTCACCCGCAGGTCGAGGCACGAGTCGGGCAGGGTCACGAGCCGCGCCGGGGGGTAGGCGCCCCCGCCCTGCCGGGTCGTCTCCAGAAAGCGGGCGAGGTCTTGCGCGCAATTCTGGGCGGCGGCGCGCAAGACCACCTCCCCCGCCCGGGCCGGGTCCTGCGCGCGCCCCTCCCGCCGCAGCGCCTCGACCTGGGCCTCCAGCCGGGCCACCCTCGCCTGAAGCCGGGCGTTCTCCGCGCGCGCCTCGCGGTCCTGGCAGCTGCACAGCAGCACGGCGAGCAGGAGGGGCGCGGCACGGTTCACGGGGGAAGGCTAACGCGGGGAGGCCAGCGGGATATGAACGCACGGGACAGATCGCGGCAAGGCCCGTGCGGAGGGGGGGTGGCGCCCGACCACACGCGGCAACGTCACGGAGGACGGCTCCAGAGCGTTCGGCACCGGAACGCTGTCGTGCCGAGCGCGAGCGATGTAGCCCGGCGTGGCGTGCGAGCCCCTTCGCTCGCTCAGCGTGACAGGTCCTTTTCTGTCCCCTGCTCCGCAAGGCCCTCCAAGAGAGAGATCAGGTCAGGCCGCCCCGGGAAAGCTCCGATGGAACACCCGGCGGGTCCCCTCACCCGGCCCCGCTGCGCCCGTCTTCGGGTCGGGCCGAGCCTGTTGCCCGGTGCCTCAGCGTTCGAGGACGCTCAGGACCTCCACGTGGCTCGTCTGGGGATAGAAGTCGTGCGGGGTCACGGAGCCGAGCTTCCACCCGCGCCGGGTGAGGTCGCCCACGTCGCGCGCCCAGGTGGCGGGGTCGCAGCTCACGTACACGAGGCGGTCGGCGGTGCTCGCGTGGATGTGCCCGCGCGCCTCCTCGTCGAGTCCCGCGCGCGGCGGGTCCACCACGATCACGTCGGTGCCGAGGTCGGAAAGCCGCGCCGCGTCCCCCGCCCGGAAGGTCACGTTGCGCTCCCCGCTTTCCGCCACGTCCTGCCGCCCGCGCGACAGGGCCTCGGGGGCGGTGTCGAGGACCGTCACCCGGTCGAAGGCGGGCGCGAGGTGACGCCCGATGGCCCCGGCGCCGCCGTAGAGGTCCACCGCGTGCGTGCCCTTCCCGGCCAGCTCCGCGGCGCGCAGGTACGCCAGCCCCGCCGCCTCGGGGTTCACCTGCGCGAAGCCCGTCGCCGACACGCTGACCTGCACCCGCCCGAACTGCTCCCGAATCTCGCCCTCGCCCGCGATCAGCCGCACCCCCGCCCCGAAGCGCCGCTCGGAGGGCTGGGCGAGGCTCACGCCGACCACCCCGGCGTCCATCAGGTGATCGGACGCGCGCAGGAAGACCCTGGGCTCCCCCGGCCCGATCAGCGCGGCGACGACCTCCCCCGTCAGGCGGCTCGCGCGGAAGGCCACCTCGGTCGCGGGGTCGAGCCGCCCCGGGTCGATGCGGTCCATGACGGCCTGGATCGCCTCCATCACGAGGGGGTCCTGGCCGACAACCTGGGGCTCCTTGCCCCGGCGCTCGCGGTAGGCGAGGCCCTGCGGCGTGACGAGGTACTGGGCCGTATTGCGGTAGTGCCACTCGCGCGGGCTGGGCACCGTCTCTCCCACGGGGGCGCGCAGCTTGGCGATGCGGCTCAGGGCCTCCTCCACGAAGCCGCGCTTGAAGCGGAGCTGGGCGGCGTAGGCGGCGTGGGCGAGGTCCACGGTGGGAAGCCGCTGGGCCTCCACCCGGTCGGGGCTCTCGCGCAAGACCTCGCGGGTGACTCCCTGGCGCACGCCCCGGCCCGCGCGCAGCGAGGCGCGCACCCGCTCGCCCGGCAGCGCCCCGCGCACGAGCACCACGCCGGAGTCGTCCCGGGAAAGGCCCAGCCCTCCGGCGACGAGTTTCTCGATGTCCAGCGTGATCAGGGGGTCAGGCATACGGGGGACAGGGTAGCGCGGCGGGGGCCCCAGAAAGGGACGTGCCGTCATCAGGAACGACCCGGAAGGCTCGTCTTCGTCCGGGCAAGTGGTCTAGTGTCTGAGGAGGCGCCCCCCACCCTCACCGCGAGGAGCAGCTATGAACCCGAACCGAACCGTGCCGCAGCTTCTGGCGGACCTGTGGACGAGACCGCAGGTGCGGCTCCTCGTCTACCTGGGGCTCGCCGCCCTGGCGTTCCTCCTGGCCCGCAGCCTCTCGGGCGTCCTCGTCACGGTCGCCGTCGCCTACGGCCTGGCCTACCTCGCCAACCCCGCGCTGACCTGGCTGGAACGGCGCGGCCTGGCCCGGGGCTGGGGCGTGCTGCTGCTCACCCTGCTGGTGTTCGTCGTCGTGACCCTGCTGTTCTGGCGCCTGGCGTCCCAGGTCACGAGCTTTGTCTCCAGCCTGCCCGCCCTCGCCGACCGCGTGACCGCCCTGCTCGACCGGGCGCTCGACAACCCCAACCCCGACCCCGGCATCGACCAGCTCCAGCACCGCCTCGCCGAGTACGTGCAGACCCGCGCCCAGGCCCTCGCCCGCGACGTCGGCCCCCTCTTCGACCGCCTGCTCTCCTCCAGCCCCGCCGTGCTGGCCGGCTGGCTGAACGGGCTGGGGCGGGCCGGCCTCCTGCTGACCCTGACCCTGTACTTTGCCCTCGACTACCGCCGGGTCAGCCGCGGGCTGCTCTCGGTCTTTCCGCGTGACTGGCAGCCCGCCGTGGAACGGCTTTCCGAGGACGTGAGCGTCTCCTTCGGCCGGGCCATCCGGGGCAACCTCCTCGTGGGGCTGAGTGTCGGGGCGCTCGCCGCGCTGGGATTGCTGCTGCTGAACGTGCCCACCCCGCTGGTGCTGGGGCTCTTTACCGCCGCGATGTGGCTGGTGCCCTACGTGGGCATCCTGATCGCGGTGGTCCCGGCGCTGCTCCAGGCGATCCCGCTGGGCACGACGGCGGTGGTGCTCGTGGCGGTGCTGTATTTCGTCCTCAACCAGGTCGGCGGCAACCTGCTCAGCCCGCTGATCATGGGCCGCACCATCCAGATTCCCCCCTCGGCGCTGATGGTCGCCGTCTTGATCGGGCTGTCCGTCGGCGGGGCGCTGGGGGCGTTTCTCGCCAGCCCCGTCGCCCTGCTCGTCTACCGCTGGGGAACGCGCTACTGGCTCACCAGCCGCGCGTATCAGGGCAAGACGGGCCAGCGAGGGCAGATGGAGGAAGAATTGGGCCAGGTTGCCGATGTCGGGAGGGTGTCCAAACGCTAGGGTCGGCGGGAGATGGCCCCAGCACCGTCCGCGCCGTGATGCAGGTGCCGCGCACCGTCGGGCAGGCTAACTTGGGGGCGTGAGCCCCGATCTGCCCACCACCCTCGCCCGTCTGGACGCGTGGCTGGCCGAACACGTTCCCGCCATCCACGCCACCCTGCGCCCCGGCGCGCCGGACGCCGAACTGGACGCGCTCGAAACCCTCACCCGCCTGGAACTGCCCGAATCCTTCCGCACCCTCTACCGCTGGCACGACGGGCAGGAGCGCGCGGGGGCAGGCTTCGCGCTGGGGCTGGAGTTCCTGCCGCTGGAGGGCGTGGGGCGCGAGTGGGAGACGTGGCAGAAGATTGGGGAGGATCAGGCGGGGGCGAACGACGAGACGCCCTACGGGTCGTACGCGCCGGGAGCCGTCCAGGCCGCCTACACGACGCCCGGCTGGCTCGGCTTTCTCGTGGACGGCGGCGGAAATTCCGTTGGGCTGGATTTCAACCCCGGCCCCAGGGGGACGGTCGGGCAGGTCATCACCTTCGGGCGCGATGAGGTGAAAAAACGGGTGTTGGCCGCCTCCCTGGAGGGGTTCCTGGGTCAGTACCTGGACCGGCTGGAGTCCGGGAAAGCCACGGTCAAGGCGCTGCGAGGGTTCGGCGGCGAGAGGTGGGCGGTCGAGCTGGACAACGGGCGCGTCTCCTGGTCAGGCCTGTTTGCCCTGTATCCCGGCTTCGGCCCACGCTGGGAGCAGGAGCAGCACAAGCGGAAGCGAAGGCGTTGAACCTCCCGGGACATTTCCCTCCCCGGCCTTTCGTGAAAACGGAGAGTGGTCGAGGTGCCAAGGCAAATGTGGTTCCCGCCCGGTACCGCACGGATTAGGTTGCTGGGATGACCTCCGACCTTCCCGCCGTTCTCGCCCGCCTCGACGCCTGGCTGGCCGCGCATGTCCCGGCCATTCACGCCACCCTGCGCCCCGGTGCTTCAGACACAGAGTTGGACGCCCTGGAACCTCTCGTGGGGCAGAAGCTGCCGGAGTCGTTCCGAACCCTCTACCGCTGGCACGACGGGGAGCAATTAGTTGTCAGAGGCGTGTTCAGCCTCGCTTTCCTTCCGCTCGCTCAGATCCAGTTCGATTGGGAAACGTGGCAGGACATTGGGAAGAATTTTCCGGAGATGAATCAAGAGATCAATTCGGCGTCCCACCCTACGGGTTCCATTCGTGAGGCCTACACGACTCCGGGCTGGTTGGGTTTTCTGTCAGACCTGAGTGGGAACTCAGTAGGACTCGACTTTAACCCCGGTCCAGCGGGCAAACTTGGGCAAGTCATCACCTTTGGACGAGACCAAGAGTACAAGTACGTGCTGGCCGAGAGCTTGGAAGCCTTTCTCCGGGAGTACCTAACCCGACTGGAGGCTGGGCAAGTGCAGATCGTGAACCGGGAAGCTGAATCGTTTCTGTACCTGCTCGACGCGGACGGGAGGAGTTCGGAAAGTCACCGCCAGCTCACCGACCTCTACCCCGGCTTCGGTGCCGCCCCCGCCCGCCGATCCCGCTGATTTCCGTCCCAGGGACACTTCCCTCCCCCCGCCCGGCGTATCCTGCCCCTCATGAAGTGGTTGCGCGACCCCCAGCTCGTCCCCATCGCACAGAAGGTGGAGGCGGGTGAACGCCTGACCTTCGCCGAGGGCCTGAGCCTGTACCACACCCGCGACCTCAGCGCCCTGATGCGCCTGGCGAACCTGCAAAAGGAGCGGCTGCACGGCGACAAGGTGTATTTCGTCCACTCCATGCGCCTGGAGTTCACCAACATCTGCTACGTGGGCTGCACCTTCTGCGCCTTCGCCGCCCGCAAGGGCGAGGAGCGGGCGTGGGACTACTCGCCGGACGACGTGGTGGAGCAGGTCCGGCGCCGTTACCTCCCCGGCATCACCGAGCTGCACATGAGCAGCGGGCACCATCCCAACCACCCGTGGGAGTATTACCCGCAGATGGTGCACAGGCTCCGCGAGGCCTTCCCCGAGCTTCAGGTCAAGGCGTTCACCGCCGCCGAGATCGAGCACCTTTCCAAGATCAGCAAGAAGCCCACCCTGGAGGTTCTGCGCGAGTTGCAGGCGGCGGGGTTGAGCGCGATGCCGGGGGGCGGCGCGGAAATCTTCGCCGACCGGGTGCGGCGGCAGGTGGCGAAGAACAAGGTGAAGGCCGAGAAGTGGCTCCAGATTCACCGCGAGGCGCACTCGCTGGGGATGCGGACGAACGCGACCATGCTCTACGGCCACATCGAGACGCTGGAGGAGCGGCTGGATCACATGCACCGCCTGCGCGACCTTCAGGACGAGACGGGCGGCTTCCACGCCTTCATCCCCCTCGCCTTCCAGCCGCTCGGGAACACGCTGGCGCAGAACCTCGGCAAGACGGACTTCACGACCGGGCTGGACGACCTGCGAAACCTCGCCGTCGCCCGGCTCTACCTCGACAACTTCCCGCACGTCAAGGGCTACTGGGTGATGATCGGCTCCGAACTCACCCAGGTCAGCCTCGACTGGGGCGTCTCCGACATCGACGGCACCATTCAGGAGGAGCACATCGCGCACGCGGCGGGGGCGACCTCCCCGATGGCGCTCTCCCAGGCGGGCATGGTGAAGATGATCCGGCGGGCCGGACGCCTTCCCGTGCTGCGCGACGCCTACTACAACGAACTCGAAGTCTTCCCGCCCACCCCTGCGGAGGCGGCGGACTGAGCCCCCTTGACGACGTGTTGAGCCTCGACGACGCCTGGAACGCGGCGTATCACCGCAAGGACGCGGCGGCTCTGGCGAGGGTGCTCGCCGACGACTGGCTGGCCTTCTTTCCAGACGGGCGGGTGGTCTTCAGGGCCGAGTTGCTCGCCCAGATGCCGCGTAACCCCGACGCAGCCCTGATGTTCGAGCGCCACGCGGCCCGCGTGTTCGGCGACGCGGCGGTCACGCGCGGCACCCTGTACGCGAACGGCGAGCGGGTGCAGAGCTTCCTGCGGGTGTACGCGCGGCGGGAAGGCGAGTGGCGGGCGGTGAGCGTGCAGGTGGTGCCGTGAAGTCGTCACCCGGGGTCGGGCTCCTCAGTCTCACCGGAGGGGAAGGTGTCCTATGAAGATCAGCGCCCGTGTGCAAAGCAGCGAAGGCCAGCACCACGTCACGCTGCGGACCGGCGACCACAGCCACGCCCTGACCATTGCACCCCGGCCCACCGGATTCGGCTCCAGCGCGAACGGCGGAGAACTGCTGTTTCTGGCGCTGGCGACCTGCTACTGCAACGACGTGTACCGCGAGGCGGCCAAACGGGGGCTGCGGGTTCGGCGGGTGGACGTCGAGGTCGAGGGCGAGTTCGGAGCCGAGGGCGAACCGGCCCGGAACGTGACCTACCACGTCCGGGTGGCGGCCGACGCGAGTGAGGTAGAACTCCGGGCGCTCCTGAGCCACACCGACCGGGTGGCCGAGATTCAGAACACGCTCAGGACCGGAGTGCCCGTGACCCTGGGCACTGTCGAGGTGGTGGACGTGTGAAGAGCAAGTGGTGGAGCGTGAGCGTGCAGGTGGTGCCGTGACCTACACGCGAGAGGACTTGATTCGCTCTTACCTGGATGCAGAGCGGTACAAGTCAGCGGAAGGTGTGTTGGCTGAAGACACCCAAGGGTTTACGGCAAGCCTCCAACGAGCCTTTCAAGTGTCTCTCAATTCTCTGGAGAATAAAAACTTTTCTGACCCTCTTTGGCCCCTGGCCCTCGTGTTTCAACAAGGCGTTGGAGCCATCCAGGCACAGGAAAGCGGAATTCTCGAAGGAGGTCTTTTGCTCAGTAAGCTAGAGACACTTGGGACAGGAGGACAGAGGGTGCTAGAGCAGTACATCTCTCTGGGACAGGCAAGGTACGAGGTCACGCAACAAGCATTGAGCTTGCTTACGGCTGTCGTTGAGGCAGTTTGGCCGGATGCCCCGAAAACCGTGACCTCTGAAGACTTACTTCGCCTTGGCTTCGACGATTCGCAGCGCCCCGATCCCGTGGATTATTGGTAACCCGTATGACCTACCGCGCAGGCTGGATTCACTACACCAACGTCGCCCCCATCCTCGATTCGCTCGTGCTGCCGCCGGGCGTGACGGCGGTGACGGGCGTGCCGACCGAGATGAACGCGGCGCTCCTGGAGGGGCGGGTGGACATCGCCAACATCAGCGCGGTGGAGTTCATCCGGCACGCGGACCGGCTGGAGGCGCTGCCCGACTTCTCCGTGGCGGTGCTGGGGCCGGTGTACTCGGTGAACCTCTTCCACACGGTGCCCCTCGAACGGCTGCGGCGGGTGGCGCTGACCCGGCAGAGCGCGATGAGCGTGGCGCTGCTGGAGGTGCTGCTGGCGGCCCGGGGCCTGAGCCCCACCCTGGAGCGGGCGGAGGGGGAGGCCGAGGACCTGCTCGCCTCGGGGTACGACGGGGTACTGCGGATCGGGGACAGCGCCCTGCGCGAGTGGTACCGGGTGGTGGGGCCGCTGACCCCGGAGACGACGATGACCACCCTGCCCCACACGGCGCGCGGCATCACGGTGACCGACCTCGCCGAGGAGTGGTTTCGCCTCACCGGGCACCCCTTCGTGTTCGCGGTGTGGGCGTACCGCCGTGAAGCGCCGCCCCCCGCCACCCTCGTCCAGGCGATGCGGGAGGCGCGGCGGGAGGGCATCGGCCACCTCGCGGACGTGGCGCGGCGGCACGCCCAGAAACTGGGGCTGCCGGAGCGGGTGGTGCAGCACTACCTGTGGAACTTCCGCTATCACTTAGAGGCGCCCGACCGCCTGGGCCTGCACGAATTCGCCGCCCAGGCCGTCCCCGGACACGCGCCGCTGCGTTTCGGCCCGAGGCCGGGCACGCCCACCCCTTCTGGAGCCGCGCCTTAACCCGGGGGGTCAGGCGACGCTCACCCGGGGTCCGTAGCGTGGCGCCATGACGGACGTTCTCTGGGGGCTGGGCGGCATGGCCGTGCTGCTGGGGCTGGCGCTGGCGCTCAGCGCGGACCGCCGGGCGGTGAACTGGCGGACGGTGGGGCTGGCGCTGGCCCTGCAAGTCGCCTTCGCCCTGATGGTGCTGCGCTGGCCGCTGAGGCGTCAGGCGCTCGACACGGTGTCGGGGGGCGTGCAGGCGGTGGTGAACAACGCCCAGCAGGGGATCAACTTCGTGTTCGGGAACCTGACGAACGGGGCCCTGACGGGGGTGGGCTTCGTCTTCGCCTTCAACGTGCTGCCGATCATCGTGTTCTTCAGCGCATTGATCGCCGTGCTCTACCACCTCGGGGTGATGCAGGCGGTCGTGCGGGTGCTCGGCGGCGGGCTGAGCCGTCTGCTGGGCACCCGCCGGGGAGAGAGCCTCTCGGCCACCGCGAACATCTTCGTGGGGCAGACCGAGGCGCCCCTGGTCGTGCGGCCCTTCATCGGGCGCATGACCCGCTCGGAACTGTTCGCGGTCATGGTGGGCGGGCTCGCCAGCGTGGCGGGGAGCGTTCTCGTGGGCTACTCGCTGCTGGGGGTGCGGCTCGACTACCTGATCGCGGCGTCGTTCATGGCGGCCCCGGCGGGCCTGTTGATGGCGAAGCTGATCCTGCCCGAGCGCGACACCCCGCAGGACTACAAGGGCGAGGTCCCCGAGGACCCGGAGGGAAGGCCCGTCAACGTGATCGACGCGGCGGCACGCGGGGCGGGCGACGGGCTGCGGCTGGCCCTGAACGTCGGCGCCATGCTGATCGCCTTTATCGGCCTGATCGCGCTGCTCAACGCCCTCTTCGGCTGGGTGGGCGGGCTCTTCGGGGCGCCGGGGCTGAGCCTCCAGGGCCTGCTGGGGTGGGTCTTCGCGCCGCTCGCCTTCGTGATGGGCG
Source organism: Deinococcus aestuarii (assembly GCF_018863415.1). NCBI lineage: Bacteria > Thermotogati > Deinococcota > Deinococci > Deinococcales > Deinococcaceae > Deinococcus > Deinococcus aestuarii. The sequence continues at coordinate 239,811 of NZ_JAHKSN010000004.1, forward strand.
TCCCGTGGGAGAGTGCGCCGACGGCGGGGAGCTTCATCGGACAGAAGCTCGTCACGAACGAGTTCGTGGCCTTCGTCGAGTTTGCCGGGAGGCTGCGGGCCGGGGGCGTCTCGCCCAAGGTCGAGGCGATCATCACCTTCGCCCTGTGCGGCTTCGCCAACCTGTCGAGCCTCGCCATCCTGCTCGGCGGCCTGGGGGGCATCGCGCCCTCACGCCGCGCCGACATCGCCGCGCTCGGCCTGCGGGCGGTCGCGGCGGGCACGCTGGCGAACCTCCTGAGCGGCACCCTGGCGGGAATGCTGGTGGGTTGAGGGCCGGACACGACACGTCCTGTCGTCTTTGGCGGGTACGCTGGAGCCATGACCAAGGTGCTGGCCGGGAAACTGGCGGCGGTGGGGGCGAACGGCCGCGTCAACGACGTGCTGTGCGCGCCCCTCTCCGTCCTCTACGACGACATGCGGGAGGACCTGGCGCGGGCGACGGGCGGAACGACGCTGGAGACGGCGATCAACGCGAAGGGGACGGGCAACCTTTCCCACCCCGGCGCCGCGCCGTTCGTCCCCCACAGGCTGATCCACGACGCGCACCACCGGGGGCAGGCGCTCCCCGCCCTCAAGGTGGGCGGCTTCCCCCTCTCCTGCGGACTCGTAGAGCTGCTCCGCAGAGCTGTTCCAGTCCCCGGCGAGGACGCGCTGTGGGGGCCGCTGCGTGGCGAGTGACGTGCCCGGCGAGGGGACGGAGGCGAACTTCCGGCAGCAGGTCCTGGCCCTCGTGGCGCGGATTCCGCCGGGACGGGTGATGACCTACGGGCAACTCGCGCTCCTGGCGGGGAGGCCTGGGCCGGGCGGGGCGCGGCTGGCGGGCTTTGTCATGGGCAGCCTCGCGGGAAAGGTGCAGACGGGCGAGGAGGCCCTCCCCTGGCAGCGGGTGATCAACGCCCAGGGCCGCGTGAGCACCCACAAGCTGGGGTTCGGCGACGTGCAGGAGCGGCTGCTGGAGGCCGAGGGGGTGACCTTCGACGAGGCCGGACGCTGCGACCTCGCCCGGTTGCAGTGGTGGCCGGAGGAGGAGGGCCGGGACGCGCCCCCGGACGCCCTGCTCTGACCCGGGAGAGCCTCTGTCCCCTCGTGCGCGCGGCAGACGCCCTGCACGGTTGGCGTGACCCCGCGCCGGGCAGGTGCGGCTCCCGCGATCACTGGTCGGCCCGGGGCCCGCGGAGGGGGTCCGGCCCACCCTGCTCGCGGCGACCGGGAACCCCATGTGGCGGCTGCGGCGGCTGGCACGGGACCCGGGGGCGGAGGATGCGCTGCGGCCCCTGCCTCACGACCCGCGGTGGCGCGTGCGCGAGGCCGCCCGCCGAGCCCCGCAGGCCCGCCACGGAGGCGGCGCCCGACCTGGTGAAGGCCGTGCAGTTGGGCCCGGCCCGCACGTGATCGCGGCGGGGGACCGGCTGCGCGCGCCCATCTCCCTGGAGGTTTGGTGAGCATCGGAACTCCGCGGGAGAGAAACGTCCCCGGAGGCGCGGCGTATCCTGATCAGCATGAAGCGAACGAGGACGAACCGTTGGGTGGCGGGCGACGTGATGTCGTGGGCGCTGGGCGTGACGCTCGGCCTGATCCTGGGGGTGGCGATGCTCATCATCCTGCCGCGCCTCGGGCAGGCGCAGGGCGAGGCGGCCCCCTCCGCCGAGGGCACCATCGCCGCCCCCGCGGGCGAGACGGCGGGCGAGGCGGGCACCGAGGGGGGCGGCGGCACGGGGAGCGCCCAGGGCACCGGGACCGCGGGCGGTGGAGCCGGGACCGCGCAGGGGACGCAGGGCGGCGAGGGCGCCACCCCCGGCGGAACCGGGCAGGCCGCACAGGGCGAGGGGGGCGGCGCGGCAGCCACCCAGGGCGGCGAGCAGGGCGCCGCGAACGGCGCGTCGGGCACGGCGGCGACCGGGGGCGGGGGTGCTCAGGGCGCCGAGGCCGGGGAAGTGGGCGACCAGGGCACGGCCCCCAACGGCACCCCCGAGGGCACGGCGGGGCAGGCGTCGGGCAACCGGACGCCCGGGGCCACGGGCGCGGCGGGCGAGAGCGACACCGAGTCCAGCGGCACCCCCGACACCCGCTCGGTCGCCGAGCAGACCGGCACGGGCGCCACGGTGGCCCCGACGGGCGACTCGGGCTCGGACGTGGCGCGCGCCGAGGGCACGGCGGACGACGTGAACTCCTTCGCCCCCACCCAGGGCGCGGGCCTGACCGACCCCGGCGAGGTCGTGGACAGCAATCCAGCCACCACCGGCGAGGGCGGCCTGGAGAACAACCCCGCCGAGGTCGGCGGCACCCCCGAGTCCACACCCGCGCAAAACGGCGGCAACTGAGCCCCCTCTCCAACGCGCCGCCTCGCCGAATCGGCTGGGCGGCGTTTCCTTGCCCCTCCTCTTGCACGTTCACCGTGGGGACGCCCGACCGGGCCGGATGTGGGGGAGGGGCAGGGACGGCAATAAAAAAGCCGCCTCTCGGGCGGTGATGAGGAAAAGATAGCGCGGGATGCAGGGGTTGTCAAGTTATGCACGCGGGGTTTGTGGAGCGGGCGAGGGGGTGGACTCCAGCCGTCCCTCGCCGACGCCCGAACAAGACGGACAGGACATTTCGGCGAGGCTTAGACGCCTGACCTGCCCACCCCGTCGGCCACAGGCCACCCTCCAGGTCGGTCCCCCTCACCCCTCCCGCACGAAGTCCGGCGCCCGCTTCTCCTTGAAGGCGCGCACGCCCTCCTCGTGTTCCCAGTGGTCCCCGGCGAGCTGCTGAAGTTCGGCCTCCCGGTCGAGCGCCTCCTCCAGGGTGCTCGTCACGGCAAAGTTGAGCGCCTGCTTGGTGAGTCCCAGGGCGTTGGCGGGCCGCGCCGCCAGCCGCTCGGCATAGGCCTGCACCTCGTCGGCAAAGGTCTCGTCGGGGTAGACGTGCTCACACAGGCCCAGCCGCAGCCCGTCCTCCGCTCCCACGCGCCCCGCGAGGGCCATCAGCTCGAAGGCGCGGTGGGGACCGACGAGACGCGGCAGGAACCACGTGCTCCCCGAATCCGGCACGAGGGCGATGTTGGAAAAGACCTCGATCAGGCTCGCCGACCCCGCCCAGAGCCGAATATCGCCGGAGAGCGCCAGGCTCGCCCCCGCCCCCGCCGCCACGCCGTTCACGGCGGTGATGACGGGCTTGCTCAGCCCCCGGATGGTGCGGATCAGGGGGTTGTAGGTCGCCCGCAGGTGCTCGGTGAAGGTCATGTCGCGCCCCGACACGTCGCCCAAATCCTGCCCGGCGCAAAAGCCCCGCCCCGCCCCCGTGATCACCACGACGCGCACGGCAGGATCGGCGCCTGCGATCTTCAGCTCCTCGGTCAGGGTGAGGAGCAGGGTGTCGTTCGCCGCGTTGAGGCGGTCCGGACGGTTGAGGGTGAGGGTGCGCACACCCGCGCGGGTCTGGGCGAGGATCACAGGTTGGGCCGTCATGGGGGCCAGCCTACCCGAGAAGCCTCCCCCCTTCGCTACACTCGCCCCCATGACCGAACCGCCCGCCTCCCCCGCCCCCGCCCCCGTCGTCCTCGCGCTCGACGTGAGCAAGAGCCGCATCGGGTTCGCGGTGAGCGCCGGGCGGCTGGCCTTCGGGCGGGGCAGCGTGGACCGGAGGCGGCTGCCCCTCGACCTCAAGGCGGTGCGGCTCAAGGTCGAGGAGACGGGCGCGGGGACGCTCCTGCTCGGCCTGCCGCTGCGCACGGACGGGGCGCACAGCCCCTCGGCGGACCGGGTGCGCGCCTTCGGCAGAATCCTGGCCGAGCAGGGCTACCGGGTCGAGTACCAGGACGAACGCTTCACCACCCGCCGCGCCCGCGCGCTGGGCGCCTCCGACGAGGACGAGGCGGCGGCGGTGCAGATTCTGGAACTGTACCTGATGGGCCAGGACCGGGAGCACCCACCGGAGTGACGCGGGCCGGGTACGCTGGGGCATGGGTCACCACTCGGGGAGGCGGGCGTGGTTGCGGCGGTTCCTGGCGTGGGTGGGGAACTCCCCCGGCCGTATCCCGCCGTGCCCACGACGACGAGGAGGGGGACGACGGCCCCGGGGTGACCGTCCCGGCGGGGCCGCCCCGGGAGCGGGACCCGGTGGCGGGCCGGGGTTGATTGGACTCGGTTCAGCCTGCCGCTAGAATGCCGCCCGTACGGAAGGCAGGACTTCGGCGCCCGCGCCCAGAGCGGACGGCGCCGTTTCTCGGAGGTCAGGTATGCAAGGCAACATGATGGACGTTCCGCTCACGGTCCCCTTCCTGCTGGAGCGGGCGCGCACGATCTTCGCCGGGCGGGAGGTCGTGAGCCTGCTGCCGGGCGGGCGCGACGAGGCGGGCCAGCCCATCCCGCGCAAGCACCGCACGACCTACGGCGAGGTCGCCGACCGGGCGCTGCGGCTCGCGGCGGGGTTGCAGGGGCTCGGCCTGCAACCGGGCGACCGGGTGGCGACCCTGGCCGTGAACTCCTACCGCCACCTGGAGGCGTACCTGGGCGTGCCGAGCGGCGGCTTCGTGATCCACACGGTCAACATCCGCCTGCACGCCGAGCAGATCGCCTGGATTCTGGGCCACGCGGAAGACCGGGTGCTGATCGTCGAGAACGTCTTCGCGGGGTTGATCCCGGCCCTGCGCGCCGCGTGCCCGAAGATCGAGCACGTGTTCGTGCTGGGGCCGACGCCCGATCCCGTGGAGGGCGCCGAGGACTACGACGCCTGGGTGATGGGACAAGAACCGTTGAGCCGGTATCCCCAGATCAGCGAAACGGACGCGGCGGGGATGTGCTACACCAGCGGCACGACCGGGAATCCCAAGGGCGTGGTGTACACCCACCGCTCGACCATCCTGCACTCGCTCGCCTCCGCGCCCAAGGACATGCTGAACGTGGGCGAGAGCGACACGGTGCTGCCCATCGTGCCCATGTTCCACGTCAACGCCTGGGGCCTGCCGTACACCTGCGCGATGTACGGGTCCAAGCAGGTCTTCGCCGGGGTCTTCAGCGACGGGCGCAACGTGGCGGGGCTGTTGCAAGACGAGGAGGTCACGATCACGGCGGGCGTGCCGACGATCTGGATGGGCCTCCTCGCCGAACTCGACCGCGCGAAGGCCGAGGGCCACCCCTACGACCTGCACCGCCTGGAGCGGCTGGTGGTGGGCGGCAGCGCGGCGCCCGAGAGCCTGATCCGCGCCTTCGAGGACCGCCACGACCTCTCGCTCGCCCACGCCTGGGGCATGACCGAGACGCACCCGCTGGGCACCGCGAGCAAGGTCCCCGCCGGGATGGACGAGCGCAGCGACGAGGGCTACGCCCTGCGCGCCAAGCAGGGCCGACCGGCGCCCCTCGTGTTCCTCGACATCCTGAGCGAGGACGGCGAGCGCCTTCCCCACGACGGCAAGACGATGGGGCGCCTCGTCGCGCGCGGGCCCTGGATCGCCTCGGGGTACTTCAAGGGCGAGGGCGGGGGCAACTTCTTCGAGATGGATGGCGAACTGTGGTTCGACACCGGGGACATCGCCACGCTCGACGAACGGGGCTTCATGCACATCCAGGACCGGGCCAAGGACCTGATCAAGTCGGGCGGCGAGTGGATCAGCTCGGTGGACTTGGAGAACGCGATCATGGCCCACCCCGCCGTCGCCCAGTGCGCGGTAATCGCCATGGACGACCCCAAGTGGGACGAGCGGCCCCTGGCGGTCGTGGTCACGCGCCCCGGCATGTCGGTCACCCACGAGGAGATCGTGGGCTTCCTCGCCCCGAAGTTCGCCAAGTGGTGGCTTCCCGACGCGACCGCCGTCGCCGAGAGCATCCCCATCGGCGCGACGGGCAAGTTCCTCAAGCGCGAATTGCGCGAGCAGTACCGGGGCTACGGGAACGCGCAGAAGCCGGGCGGGCCAAGCACCGGGGACTGAGCGGCACGCCCGACACCATGCCGAGGGCCGGGGCGTCATCCCGTGAGGGGGGTGACGCCCCGGCCCTTTGCCGCGCCCCCCGGCGAAGGCTGGCCGGGGGCGGGCGCTCTCCCCCTACAATCCCCCCTATGGCCGTTTCCGTGCAGGGCACCCGCGTCACCTTCACCCCCCCGCCCGGCGCCGTGGGCTTGGTCGGCGACTTCACCGACTGGCGCAAGAAACCCGCCCTGCCCGTGGTGGACGGTGGGCCGATGACCCTGACGCTCCCGCGCGGGGCCTGGGTCGAGTACGCCTGGCTCGACGCGGCGGGCGAACCCTTCGCCGACCCCGACAACCCCCAGCGGTCCCTGAACCCCTGGTGGCCCTACCCCCGCGCCGTGGTCGTCGGCGAGTACGCCCGTCATCCCCTCTGGCAAGGACCCGACGCGGTGCACCAGGGCACCACCCACCGCCTGAGCTGGCCCGGCACCGTCTTCCCCGGCACCCGCCGCGCCATCGTCCACACGCCGCACGGACATGATCCGAGTGTCCCCACCCCCGTGTACTACGTGCAGGACGGGGTGGCCTTCTACCGCACGGGACGGCTGGGCGAGGTGATGGACCGGGCGGTGGAGCGGGGGCTGGCGTCAGGGGCCGTCCTCGTCTTCGTGGAGCCGGGGGACCGCAGCGAGGAGTATTACCTCAATGGCCGTTACCTGGACTTCCTGCAAGGCGAGGTCTTCCCGCGCGTGGAGGGCGAGTACGCCACCGTCTCCGAGCGGGGGCTGTGGGGCGCGAGCCTGGGCGGGCTGATCTCCCTGTACCTGGGCAGCGCACACCCCGACCTCTTCCGGCGGGTGGTGAGCCACTCGGGGGCCTTGATCGCCCGGCCCGGCGCAACGTACGCGGACGGCGTGATCGACACGACCACGGCGGGCGAGTGGCTGCGGGAGCGGCTGGAGGCGGAGTTGCCCCGCCACCTGCGGCTCAGTCTGGACACGGGCACCCTGGAGTGGCTGACCGGGCCGAACCGCCGCATGGCCGCCCTCCTCGCCGACGCCGGGATCGAGCACCAGTACCGGGAGTATCCCGGCGGCCACAACTGGGTGACGTGGCGGGGGGCGTTGCCGGAGGCGTTCCTGTTCATGCAGGGGGGGTGAGGGGACGCCGACTCACCCGCTCACCCCCCTCCACACGTCACAATCTCCCGCATATGCGCTCACCTCTCTTACTGGCGCTGCTCCTCGCGGGCGGCGCGGAGGCCCTCACGATGACGTACCCCAACTCCACCACCGTCCTCCACGAGCGCGCGGGCGACTGGGCCACGGCCGAGCGGCGCGGGGTGGAGGTCCGCGGCGACCTCCTCACCCTCGCTCCCGGCGCGGCCACGGGCACGCTGACGGGGGCGCCGCTGGGGGTCGCCCCCTTCGACGAACTCGTGCCGTCGTGGAACGCGGTGACGCCGGGCGGGGGCAGCGTGAGCGTCGAGGTGCGGGCGCAGACGGGGAGCGGGTGGAGCCGCTGGTTTTCCTTCGGCACCTGGAGCAGCGCTGAAGGGCGCACCAGCCTGAACGGGCAGAGGGACGGCGCGGGGCAGGTGCTGACGGACACCCTGCGGCTGGCGGCCAGGGCGGGCGCCTACCAGTACCGGGTGACCTTGCGGGGGGCGGGGACGGGGGTGCGCCTCCTCGCCTTCAACACGAGTGACCGCGCGAAACGGGCGGCGGGGCTGGGACAGCCGGGCGACCGCCGCGCCTGGGGCAAGGTGAACGACGTGCCCCGGCGCTCGCAGATGCTCTACGAAGGCGGCGGCGAGGTGTGGTGCAGCCCGACGAGCGTCTCGATGATCCTCGCCGGGCACGGGGTAAACGTCACGGTGCCCCAGGCCGCGAAGGGCACCTACGACCGCGCCTACGAGGGCACCGGCAACTGGCCCTTCAACACCGCCTACGCGGGGGCGCTGGGCCTGCGCGCCTTCGTCACCCGACTGCCCAGCCTCGCGGAGGCCGAGCGGTACACGGCGGCGGGGATGCCGCTGGCGGTCAGCCTGGGGTGGAAGAAGGGCGAGTTGCCCGGCGCGCCCCTGAGCTACAGCGACGGGCACCTGATGGTCCTGGTGGGCTTCGACCCGGCGGGGAACCCGGTGCTCAACGACCCCGCCGCCCCCACCGACGCGGGCGTGCGCCGGACCTACCCGCGCGCGGCCTTCGAGCGGCTGTGGCTCACCCACAGCGGGGGGCTGGGGTACGTGATCGCGCCGCCCGGGGCGCCGTTGCCCTGATCCCATGAACTTCCCTACCACCTGCCCCGAGTGTGCGCGCGAGGTGCCCGCCGAGTTCGCGGACAGCCTGATCCACGACCTGACGTGTCCGGCCTGCAAGGCGCGCTACGTCGTCTTCGTCCGTAAGCAGAAGTTCGAGGTGCTCTTCGACCTGGGCACCCGGGCCTTGCTGGAGGGCTACGCGCGGGAGGCGGTGGCCTCTTTCGCGGCGGCGCTCGAACGTTTTTTCGAGTTCTACGTCCGGGCGTACGCGCTGGAGCGGGCGGCGGACGCGGCGCTGGACTTCGAGGACGCCCTCTCGGCCCTCGACGGCACCTGGCGCCACGTGGCGAGCCAGTCCGAGCGGCAACTGGGGATGGTCGCCCTCGCCTACCTGCTGCGCGAGGGCCGTTCACCCGACTTCCTGACGCCGGGGGCGCTCGGCAGCGATTTCCGCAACCGGGTGATCCACCGGGGCGCCCTGCCGCGCCGCGAGGAGGTCGAGGCGTACGCGGCGCGGGTCTTCGGGCTGATCGACCGCCTGCTCACCGAACTCGGGCCGGGCGCGGCCCAGGTCGAACTCGCCCAGGAGCGGGCCTTCGCGGCGCACCTCGCCACGGTGCCGGAGGGGGTGGTAGCCGTGTTCGAGGAGCATCCCGGCATGTTCCGGGCGCGGCGCTTCGCGGGGCCGGAGGCGGCGGTCAAGGGCACGCCTGACAAGGCCCCCACCCCGCCCCTCAACGACGCCCAGGCCTTCGCGTGGGCCCTGGCCGAGCGGGGCGCGGGGCCGGGCCCCCTCAAACGGCGGTAGCCGCCGGGGCACGGTTACACTGCGTCATGAGGGCAGCGGAGGCAGGCGGGGAACGGGCGGGGCGGGAGCGGCTGGTGCGCGTGGCGCGCGGGCTGGAGGAGGGCGACCTCCTCGCGCGCGGGGCACAGGTGGTGCAGCCCGCGACGGGCGAGGTGTTCGGGGCGGACGTGCTCGTCGCGGAGGGGAGGGTCGCCGCCCTCGTGGGCACGGGCGCGGGCGCGCGGGCGGCGCGGACGGTGGAGGCGCGGGGGGCCTTCCTCGCGCCGGGTTTCATGGACGCGCACGTCCACATCGAGTCGAGCCTGCTGACGCCCGCCCGCTTCGCCGGGGCGGTGCTGCCGCGCGGCACGACGGCGGTGGTCGCCGAGCCGCACGAGGTCGTGAACGTGCTGGGGGCGCCCGGCCTCGCCTGGATGCTGGAGGCGGGGAGAACGTCCGGCCTGCGCGTCTTCGCCTCGGTGCCGTCGTGCGTGCCCGCCAGCGGGTTCGAGCGGGGTGGGGCGCGGATGGACGCGGCGGAGGTCGCCTCGGCCCTGCGCCTCCCCGGCGTCCTGGGCCTCGCCGAGCTGATGAACTACCCCGGCGTGCTGGGCGGCGACCCCCACGTCTGGGACGTGCTCGACGCGGGCCGGGGCGGGCGGGTGGACGGCCACGCGGCGGGTGTCGGTGGGCGCGACCTGATGGCCTACGCGGCGGCGGGCGTCCACTCCGACCACGAGGCGACCACCCCGGACGAGGCCCGCGAGCGGCTGCGTGCCGGGCTGTGGCTGATGGTCCGCGAGGGCTCGGCGGCCCGGAACCTGGAGGCCCTCCTCCCCGTCCTGCGGGAGCGACCCCGCCGCGCCATGCTCGTCAGCGACGACGTGAGCGTGGACGAACTGCTGGAGCTGGGGCACCTCGACCGCCTGCTGCGTGCCTGCGTGGCGGGCGGCCTGCACCCCGCCGACGCGGTGGCGCTCGTGACCTGCAATCCCGCCGAATACTGGGGGCTGCGCGACCTCGGACTCGTCGCGCCCGGCTATCACGCCGACTTCGTGCTGTTGCGCGACCTTCAGGGCTTCGAGGTGCTGGAGACGTTCGTGGGCGGGCGGGAGGCGCGGGCCGGGGGCGTGACCCCACCCCTGGCCGACGGCGGGGTGGACCTGGGGCCGGGGTGGGACCGGGCGACCTTCGAGGTGCCGGAACACTGGCCCGTCATGGAGGTGCACCCCAGCCAGATCACGACCGGGGTGGGGGCGCCGGGCAGCGGGGACGCACGGCTCGTCGTCGCCGACCGCTACGGGCGGGAAGAGCACGCGGCGTGCTGGACCTCCGGGACCGGGATGACGGGCGGGGCGCTGGGGGTGAGCGTGCTGCACGACGCCCACAATGTCGCGGTGCTGGGGGGCACGGACGCGGACGTGCGGGCGGCGGGCCGGGCATTAGAGGCGATGGGCGGCGGCGTGGTCGTGGTGGCGGGGGGCGAGGTGCGCGCTCATCTCCCCCTCCCCTTCGCGGGGCTGATGAGCGACCTGCCCCCGCGCGAGGCCGCCGCCGGGCTGGCGGGGGTGACGGCGGCGGCCCGCGCGCTGGGCTGTACCCTCCCCTACCCCGTCACCACCCTGAGCTTCCTGGGCCTGAGCGTGATCCCGGCCCTCAAGCTCACCCCGCGCGGCCTGCTCGACGTGGGGGCGTGGCGGCTCCTCCCGCGCGAGGCGAAATCGAGCCCCGACGCCCCCAGCGCCCGGCTCGAACGGGCGGGGGGATGAGGGAGGTCCGGCCGCCCAGCTCAAGAAACGTTTCCCCTCCTCGCACCGATCCCTCCCGCCCGTCCTGAAGACTGCCCCCTATGCCGACCCATCAGCAGATCGTCGTGAACGGGGTGCGCCTGCATTACGTCGAGGCGGGCGACCCCCAGGGCCCGCTCGTCGTGCTCCTCCACGGCTTCCCCGAGTTCTGGCGGTCGTGGGAGGGGCAGATCGGGCCGCTCGCCCGCGCGGGCTTCCGGGTGGTTGTCCCAGACCTGCGGGGGTACAACCTCAGCGAGAAGCCGCCGGGCGTGGACGCCTACCGGGTGGGCACCTTGCAGGAGGACGTGGCGGCCCTGATCCGCGCTCTCGGATACGAGCAGGCGCGGGTGGTCGGGCACGACTGGGGCGGCATCGTCGCCTGGGCGCTGGCGATCCGGCAGCCTTCGGTCGTGGAGCGGCTGGTGATCCTGAACGCGCCGCATCCGGCCCGGGCGCGGCAGGTGGCCCGCAGGCCCGCGCAGTGGCGGCGGTCGTGGTACATCTTCTTCTTCCAGCTTCCCTGGCTGCCCGAGCGTTTCCTGCACCGCTTCGGCGCGTGGGCGCTGCACGGCACGAATCCGAACGCCTACACGGACGAGGACCGGCGCCTGTACCGCGAGGCGTGGGACCAGCCGGGTGCCGCGACGGGCATGATCAACTACTACCGGGCGCTGCGGCGCTCCCAGCGGGTCCGTCGGGAGAGCGCGCCCGGGGGGCAGATGCGGGTGCCGACGCTGGTGATCTGGGGCCAGCGCGACGTGGCCCTCCTCCCCGAACACGCGGACGGGCTGGAGCGCTGGGTGCCGGACCTGCGGGTGGTGCGCCTGCCCCGCGCGAGCCACTGGGTCATGCGGGACGAGCCGGTGCGGGTGAACAACCTCCTGACCGAGTTCCTGTCGGCGTCACCGGAAGAGTTGAGGCGCCCCCTGCCGGGATTCGCCCTCCGCTCTTCCGCAGGTTGAAAACGGCAACGGGCTACAGCATCACCGGCAGGTGACGCCGTTGCCGCTCCCGTTCCTATTCGGCGGCCCGCCCCTCGCCCACCGCGATCTCCCCGCGCGCACAGGCCCGCCCGGCTTCCACGGTCCGGTGGTCCAGCCCGTCGAGGTTCATCTTTCCTCCGGTCGCGGTGCCCCCCGCCTGCCCTCCATGCCATGCTGCCCCCATGACGCAGATCACGGTCGAGGGGTACGGGGTTATCGAAGGGAGCGAGGGCGAGAGGCTGGTCCTCGCGCTGGAGCGGGGCGGGGTGGACATCCTCCACCGCTGCGGGGGGCAGGCGCGCTGCACGACCTGCCGGGTGAGCTTTTCGGGGGGCGAGCCCACGGTCATGACGGTCGCCGAGCGCGACAAGCTCGCGGAAAAGGGGCTGCTGGGCGCGGCCCGCCTCTCCTGCCAGATCGAGTGCCACGGGGACATGGACCTCACGCCCCTCCAGACGGCGCGGTCGAGCGGCCTGGAACCCGGCAAGGCCCCCGCCGAGCACATCGAGCCCGAGCCGCAGTGGGTCCCGCGTGAGGCGCAGGCCTGAGCCTCACGCCGAGCCCGTGCCCGGCGGGCCGTGACCGCTTCCTCCCCCGCCCTGGGCCTCTCCGCCACCCCCGCCCCCGAGGGGATCGGTCGTGGCGGGGGTCCAGGCGTCGCACCCGCAGCGGGGGCAGGGGGGCAGGGACCCGCTCGGCGTGAGGAGCGTGCCGCAGTTCGTGCAGGCGACCTCACCCACGTGGGGCTCACCCGCCGGAAGGCGCCGGGGCGGTTCGAGGTCCCACGGCGGCACGACCGGGAGGCCCGCCGGGGCGCCCTCCGAGCGCATGAAGACGGAGAGGTTGCCGTCTTGCTCGAAATACACGCGCTGCACCTCCCCGAGCTGGCGCACCCCCTGGGCCCGCAACCGCTCGAAGAGGTCCTCGCGGCTCAGCCCGGCGTGGTCGAGCGCCGCCCGGCCGATCACCCCGTCGCGCACGAGTTCGACCGGCGTGCCCTCCACAAAGGTCTCGACCCGCTCGCTGCGGATCACGAGGTGCGCGAGCAGCCGCTGGAACCCCACCACGAGCGCGAGCACCAGCATCGCGTGGAGCAGCGGCACCTCCGGGTAGAACATGGGGTCCCCCGCCGCCGACCCCAGCGCGATCACGATGGCGAGTTCGAGGGGGCTGAGCTGCGCCAGCCCGCGCTTGCCCGTCACCCGCAGCAGGAAGACCAGCCACAGGAAGATCACCCCGGTGCGGAAGACGATCTCCAGCAAAAAGAGCGGCGGCACGTCCCCCAGGAACATCCGCCCCAGGTCGAAGGGGACGATCTCCGTGCCGCCCCCGGCGCTCACGCCCCCTCCCTGCCCGGCGGCGCGTCCTCCGGCGTCAGGCCCAGCCCCGCCAGGACCCGCTCCCGCTCCCAGCCGATCAGCGAGGAGAGTTCGGCGAGGGTGGCCCCGAAGTCGGGCGTGCCCGGGGTCAGTTCACGCAGCCGCGCCCACAGGGTATTGCGGCGTTCCAGAAAGTCACGGGGAGGCATGAGAGGAGTCTAAGTGCCCGGGTCCTGCTGTGATGTCACGCGGCCCCTCAGCGGTAACGGTCGATGTCGCGCAGGTGGGCGTTGTAGTCGTGGTTGACGTAGATCTTGCCGTTCAGCCCGTGCAGGAAGTACAGGGCGTCGCGTCCGTCGGGGAGCTTGCGCTCGGGGGAAAGGACGCTCAACAGCGCGGCCTGGCCGGGGTTGTTGATCGGCCCGGCGGGCAGGCCCTCCCGCGTGTAGGTCGAATACGGCGTGTCCCGGGTGAAGTCCCCGGCGCTGCGGTCGAGTTCGGGGAGGTCCTTGCCCAGCCCGTAGGCGACGGTGGGGTCGCTGCCGAGCTTGATCCCGTCCCGCAGGCGGTTGAGGAACACCCCGGCGATGATCGGCATCTCCTCGTCGTTGGCGGCCTCGGCCTGCACCATGCTCGCCAGGACCACCCAGTCGCGCACGCCGAGCCCCAGGGCCTTGGCCTTCGCCACGTTCCCCGGCGTGAACTCCTGCTCCATCCGGGCCACCATCTCCTGCACGGCGCTCTTCGGGCTCTCGCCCACCCGGAACTCATAGGTGGCGGGGAAGACGAAGCCTTCGAGGTTCTTCTGCTTGCCCCGCGCGTACTGGCTGAGGGAGGCGTCGTTGAGGGCCGCCTGGACCGCCGCCGCCGCGAAGCCCGCCTTCTCGAAGATGGGCGGGATGTCCTGAATGCGCCGCCCCTCGGGGATGGTCACGCTGACGGTGGGGATGCGTGCGGGGCCCGCGAGCTTCTCGGCGACCTGATACACGTTCATGGTGCCGCTCAGGTCGTAGAGCCCTTCCTTGAGGCTCCCCGCCGTGCCGTTGCGGTCCATCACGAAGCGCAGGGCGCGGGCGTTTTTCACGATGCCGCGCGCCTCCAGCCGCCGGGCGACGGCGGGGAGCGTGTCGCCGGGCTTGACCTCCAGCGTGTACGCCTGCCCCCCCGCCGGGCCGGTGAGGCTGCGCAGGAACGCGAAGACCCCGCCCGCCGCGAGCAGCAGGAGAAGGACGAGGACCAGGAGCAGCCACACCCACAGGGGCGTGCCCTTGCCCCGCAGCCGGGTCACGCGCCCACCTCCGGGCGGAAGGCGGCGAGCCGGGCGTGCAGATCGGCGTCGGCGGGGGGCCGGGCGCCGAAGCGGGCGACCACCCACCCGCCCACCTGCACGGCGAGGCGGGCGGCAGAGGCGGCGTCCCCGTGCCGCAGCCACCCGGCCAGGAAGGCGCCCCCGAAGGCGTCCCCGGCCCCGGTCGCGTCGATCAGGCGGTCATCTGTCGCCGGGACGTGGGTGCGGGGCTGCCCGGGGCCTTCGAGGAGCGCACCCTTCTCGTCGAGCTTGAGGACCACCAGGGCGTGCGGGTAGCGCCCGCGCAGCCAGCCGAGGGCCCGGTCCGGGTCGGTGCAGCCGCTCATGGCGTGGGCCTCGTCGAGGTTGGGGAAGATCAGGTCGAAGGGCACGGCGTCCACGATCTCCAGGAAGTCCTCGCGCCCCATCTGCCCGATCATCTGGAAGCTGCCGGGATCGAGGCTCAGCGTCGCCCCGCCCGCCTTGGCGACCCGCGCGGCCTCCAGCGCGGCGGCGCGCGGCGGGTCGCGGAAGAGGCTCCAGGCGGTGAGGTGCAGGTGCCCGGCGCCCGCGAGGACCTCACGCGGCAGCTCCCCCGGCAGCAGCTCCCAGTCCGCACCCTGCCCGGTGAGCATCGCGCGCTGGCCCCGGCGGTCGATCAGGGCGAGAATGACGCCGGTGCGGTGCTCGTCGCTGAGGATGAGGTGGCCCGTCACCCCCTCGGCCTCCAGCTCGGCGGTCGCCAGCTCGCCGAAGCGGTCGCGGCCGATCTTGCCCACGAAGGCGGAGGGAAAATCGGCGCGGCTCGCCCAGACGGCGAGGTTGGCGGCCGAGCCGCCGCCCGAGAGTTCGAGGCGCCCGGTCGTGTCCCCCCCGGCCATCAGCATGGTGTCGGGCTTGGCGAGCACGTCCCACGCGAGGTCGCCCAGCGACACCAGCGGTCCTGGCAATCCGCGCCCGTGCTTGAGGTGATCCTGAGTCATGACTGACGCGCAGCATACCCTCCCGCACCCGGGGCGGAAGGTGCCCCAGGCGTGAGGCGGCCCACTTCCTCCTGGAGAAGGGCGTGCAGCGCGGCGAGATCATCGCCCGTGCGGAGGGGGAGGCGCTCCGGGAGGCAACGCCACTCGTGGGCCGTTTCCATCCCTCCGACGGCAGGGTTGAGAGCATGTGACGGGAGAAAAGTGATCACCCTGAGCCCAGGCGAAGGGTCTCGCACACAGCGGGGGAGGCTGCGCGGCGCTTTCGCTTCGCCGTCTGCCAGTCGGCATTCTCGTGTCGAACGCTCCAGAAGAGCTGCGAGCCGGGCCCGATAGGCCTGGAGGCGATTTCCCGGGCCCCGTCTCGCCTCAGCCCTCCTCCCCCACGGGCGCCGCCCCCACCGCGCGCAGGGCGAGCAGGGTGGCAAGCACGTCCACCGCGCCGCTGAGGCCGTAGACGAGCACGTCGGAGAGCCGGGGCACGGAGGTGAACCCCGCGACGGGCACCACGTTGAACACCGCCATCGCCAGGCTGAGCGCGGCGGCCACGTTGAGCCAGTCGGCGAGCCGCTTGCGCCGCAGGGGGTCGGCGGGACCCGGGGCGAGGCGGGCCAGGGTGCCGTACACCGCGTTCCCCACCAGGATGCTCGCGGGCCAGACCGTCATCAGGGCCGTCAGGGCGACGGTGTTCGCCTCGGGCGCCGCGCCGTTCGCCAGACTCAGCAGGAGCAGGAACCACAGGACCAGCCGGAAGGACGTGAGCCAGGGAAACGTCAGACGCAGCGCCCGCAGGGCCCCGTCCCCGGCAGGCACCGCCCACCCGAGCGTGACGCGCCGGAACACCGCCGTCCACCACGCCAGCACCAGCCCGGCCAGGAACGCCTCCACCGCATTCAGCCACGCCCCCTCCGAGAAGTTGCCGCGCCACAGCGCGTAGCCGACGACCGCAAACAGCCCCATCACCTGCACCGTCAGGGCGGCGAGGGCGGCCGAGCGCCAGCGGTCGGGGGTCACGGGGAGTCTCCGGCGGCCAGCCGCCAGTCGCCAGCAAGGACCAGGGACCCACGCTGACGGCTGACGGCTGAGAACTGACGGCTCCCCCTCACAGCCCCAGCTTCGCTTGCAGCCGCTCGCGCACGACTTCCGGCTTGGCCTTGCCCCCGGTCGCCTTCATCACGGGACCGAAGAGGGCGTTCATCGCCTTGGCGTTTCCGGCGCGCACCTTTTCCACGGTGGCAGGATCCGCCCCCATCGCGGCGTCGATGGCGGCGTCGATGGCTCCGGTGTCGGTCACCACGGTCAGGCCGCGCTCGCGCACCAGCGCCTCCGGGTCCTGCCCGGCCATCACGTCGGGGAGCAGGTCCTTGGCGACCCGGCCGCTGATCGTGCCCGCGTCGATCAGGCGCACCAGGGCGGCGAGGTGGGCGGGCTGGAGGGATGTATCCCGGATCGTCTGTTCGCGCGCGGCCAGAAATCCCGTCACGTCCGTCAGCAGCCAGTTGGCGAGCTTCTGCGCGTCGGGAGCGGGTGTCGCCGCCAGCGCCTCGTCGTAGAAGCGGCCCAGGGGGACGTTCAGGCTCAGCGTCTCCGCGTCGCTCCCCCGCACCCCCGCCCGCCCGTACCGCTCGCGCTTCTGGGCGGGCAGCTCGGGCATCCGGGCCCGCACGCGCTCAATCCACTCCGGCGTGATGTCCAGCGGCGGGAGGTCGGGCTCGGGGAAGTAGCGGTAGTCGGCCTCGCCCTCCTTGGTGCGCATCAGGAAGGTCTTGCCCCCGCCCTCGTCCCAGCCCAGGGTGTCCTGGGTGATCCGGCCCCCCGTGCTCAGCACCCGTTCCTGCCGCGCCGCCTCGAACTCGATGGCGCGCTCCACCGAGCGGAAGGAGTTGAGGTTCTTGACCTCCACCTTGGTGCCCCAGGGCTCGCCGGGTTTGTGAACGCTGATGTTCACGTCGCAGCGCATCTTGCCCTCCTCCGGCGTGGCGTCGCTGACCCCGAGGGACTGGGCGATGGCCTGCACCGCCGTGAGGAAGGCGCGGGCCTGCTCCGCTCCCGTGATGTCCGCCTCCGTCACCATCTCGATGAGGGGAGACCCGGCGCGGTTGAGGTCGAGCAGGCTGTAGGGGGCGTAGGTGGGGTGCAGCAGCTTCCCGGCGTCGTCTTCCAGGTGGGCGCGCTTGATGCGGACCCGCCCGCCGCCCACGTCCAGGGCGCCGTCCCGCGCGATGGGGCGGTCGTACTGCGAGAGCTGGAAGTTTTTCGGCGCGTCGGGGTAGAAGTAGTTCTTGCGGTGGAACTGGGTGAAGCCCGAGACATCGCAGCCCAGCGCGAGGCCGAACATCAGGGCGAGTTCGACGGCCTCGCGGTTGAGGGTGGGGAGGGTGCCGGGCAGCCCCAGGGTGAGGGGGTCGGTGAACGCATTGGGCTCGGCCCCGTGGTAGTCGGCGGGACACGCGCTGAAGATTTTGCTGCGCGTCTTCAGTTGCAGGTGAACTTCGAGCCCGATGACGGCACGGTACATGCGGGGGAGTCTAGCGCGGGGGCAAAGGCCGGGCGGAGGGCGGCACCGAGGGGGCAGAGGCGGGGGGCTTCAGGGAGCCGCCGCCTCTCGCCCTCCGCCCCTTGCCCCTACAACGCCCGGCACTGCCCCTCGCGGTCGCCGTTCACGCGGTTCTGGCCCCCGGTGGGCGCGACCCGGTTGCCCTCGCACTCCAGGTCGCCGTTCACGGTGGTGCGCGTCACGCGCACGGCGCCGGTGTTGCGCTTGAGTTCGAGGTCACCGTTCACGCGGACATTCTCGACCCGGACGCTGCCGCCCTGCTCGAACTGGAGGTCGCCGTTGACGACACTGCCCGTCACGGTGACGGCGCGGAAGCCGTCATCCCCCTCGACGTCGCCGCTGACCGTGGTGTTGCGCATGATCAGGGTGCCGCCGCGTTCGACCTCGATATCCCCGTTCAC
Source organism: Deinococcus aestuarii (assembly GCF_018863415.1). Classification (NCBI taxonomy): domain Bacteria; kingdom Thermotogati; phylum Deinococcota; class Deinococci; order Deinococcales; family Deinococcaceae; genus Deinococcus; species Deinococcus aestuarii. The sequence goes on from NZ_JAHKSN010000004.1 coordinate 258,104, forward strand.
GCGGCCGTTCACCAGGGTGCAGGTGGCCCCGTTCCGGACCTTCACGTCGCGGTCCAGGGTGCGCCCGCTGAGGGTGCCCGTACACGTCAGGTCCGAGGTCTGGGCGCGGGCGGCGGGCAGGGCAGACAGGGGGGCCAACGCGAGGGCAAACAGCAGGACGGACCTCAACATGACGAAACCTCCTTGACGGGAGCGGGGAGAAGGGCAAGGCCTTCCCGTCAAGCGTAGGGAGCGCCGCCCGCGCCGAGCCCGCGAGAAAGATGCATGAAGGTTTACCTGCGGGAAGCCGGACACTCACCCCCGGCCCGGTGTGGCGACCCGCCACTCCATCTCCGCCCCGCTCGCCCGGAAGCCCAGCGCCCCGTACAGCGGCCGGGCCAGCTCGCTCGTGCCCAGGCCGACCCGGGAGACGCCGCGCTCCTGAGCTGCGCCCAGGCAGCGGGTGACGAGTTCTCGCGCGAGGCCACGACGGCGGTGCCCCGGGTGCGTCCAGACATTGACCACCCGCGCCCGGAAGGGGCTGGGGTCACCCCGCGAGGGTCCCCACTCCAGCAGGGTCAGGCCCGCGCCCGCCACGACCTCCTCCCCGTCTACGGCGAGGAAGCCGACGTACACGCCGCGTCTGAGGGCATCCGCGACCCAGACGGCGTAGATGGGGCGCTCGTGGGCGTCGGCCTCGTCGGAGTAACGATGCAGGGCGATGGTGTCGGCGTCGGTGGACGTGGCGGGACGGAAGGCAGCAGGAAGCATCCCTCCACTCTGCCGTTTCTCCCGCCAGCCGCACATTCGCGCCCAGACGTGCGTGCTAGCTTCCCCGCATCATGACTGCCGTACAGGGACAGGTGAAGGCCAGGACGCTCGGAGAACTGCTTCAGACGCCGGAATACGCGGGCCGCGCACCCTTCGACGGCCGCATCCGGCTCGTCCACGACGAGGTGCGCGAGAACCTGACGCGCAAGCTGCGCACGGGCGAGGACCTCTTTCCCGGCGTGATCGGCTACGACGAGACCGTGATTCCTCAGCTCACCAACGCGCTCCTCGCGCGCCAGAACTTCATCCTCCTCGGCCTGCGCGGTCAGGCGAAAAGCCGCATCCTGCGCGCCATCACGGGCCTGCTCGACGAATTCGTGCCCGTCATCGACGGCGTGGACATGCCCGACGACCCCCTCAACCCCATCGGGGCGGAGGGCCGTCACCTGCTCGAAGTGCACGGCCTGGACCTGCCCATCCGCTGGCTGCCGCGCGGCGACCGCTACGTGGAAAAGCTCGCCACCCCCGACGTGACGGTGGCCGACCTGATCGGCGACGTGGACCCCATCAAGGCGGCCCGGCTGGGCACGTCCCTGGGTGACACCCGCTCGATGCACTTCGGGCTGCTGCCGCGCGCCAACCGGGGCATCTTCGCGGTGAACGAGCTCGCCGACCTCGCGCCCAAGGTGCAGGTGGCCCTCTTCAACATCCTTCAGGAGGGCGACGTCCAGATCAAGGGCTACCCGATCCGGCTCGAACTCGACGTGATGCTCGTCTTCTCGGCCAACCCCGAGGACTACACGGCGCGCGGCAAGATCGTCACGCCGCTCAAGGACCGCATCGGCAGTGAAATCCGCACCCACTACCCCACCGACGTGCGCGAGGGCATGAGCATCACCGCGCAGGAGGCGGTGCGCGACACCGGGGTGATCGTGCCCGACTTCATGGCCGAGCTGATCGAGGAGATCGCCTTCCAGGCCCGCGAGGACGGGCGGGTGGACAAGATGTCCGGCGTCTCGCAGCGCCTCCCGATCAGCCTGATGGAGGTGGCGTCGGCCAACGCCGAGCGCCGCTCCCTGACCCAGGGCGACCACCCGGTCGTGCGCGTCAGCGACGTGTACGCGGGGCTCCCGGCGATCACCGGCAAGATGGAGCTGGAGTACGAGGGCGAACTCAAGGGCGCCGACACGGTGGCGAGAGACGTGATCCGCAAGGCCGCCGGGGCCGTGTACGCCCGCCACCTCGCCAGCGCCGACACCCGCGACCTGGAGAAGTGGTTCGAGGAGGGCAACGTCTTCCGCTTCCTCCAGTCGGGCGACGCCAGCGGAGCGATGAAGGCCACCCGCCAGGTTCCCGGCCTGACCGACCTCGCCGTCACGGTGGCGGGCAGCAACGACGACGCCGTGCGCGTGGCCGCCGCCGAGTTCATCCTGGAGGGCCTGTACGGGCGCAAGAAGCTCAGCCGCGCCGAGGAGACCTACGCGGCGCCCGAGCCCGAGACCCGGCAGCAGCGGGGGGGACGCTGGAACTGAGGGGGAGGGGTTAGGGATTAGGAGGTAGGTTTTAGGGAAGAGCGCGTTCGCCACTGCACGGGCAAACGCGCTCCCCTGTTTTCCTAACCCCTTCCCCCTAACTCCTAACCCCTCAATACAGCTTTCCCAGCACCTCATCCTTCATCACGAAGCTCTGCTCCTTCGTCGGAAACTCGCGCGCCCGCACCTCCCGCGCATAGGTGGCGATGGCCTCCCTCGCCTCCCGGCCCAGCTCGGCGTACCGCTTGGAAATCTTCTTCTCCTCGCCCTCGTACACGCCGAGGAGGTCGTGGTAGACGAGCACCTGCCCCCGGCAATGTACCCCCGCCCCGATGCCGATGGTGGGGACGTGCAGCCGCTCGGTGATGAGTCTGGCGAGGCGGGCGGGCACCGCCTCCAGGACGACGGCGAAGGCTCCCGCCGCTTCCAGGGCGACGGCACCGTCCACCGTGCGGCGCGCACTCTCCTCGTCCTTGCCCTGCACCTTGAGGCCGCCCTGGGCGGTGGCGGTCTGGGGCATCAGGCCGACGTGGCCCATCACGGGGACCCCGTTGCGGGCGAGGACCGAGACGACCTCCAGCACCTCGGGGGTGGCGCCCTCCATCTTCACGGCATCGGCGCCCGTCTCCTGAATGACGCGGACGGCGGCGCGCATGGCGTCCGTCACGCCCGTGTGGTAGGTGCCGAAGGGGAGGTCCACGACCATGAAGGTCTCCGGCGCCCCCCGCCGCACCGCCCGCGCGTGGTGGATCATGTCGCCCAGGGTGACGGGCGCGGTCGAGTCGTAGCCCAGCACCACGTTCCCCAGCGAGTCCCCCACGAGGATCAGGTCGACCCCCGCTCCCTGGGCGTGCCGACCGCCCGGGTAGTCGTAGGCGGTCACCATCACGAGCGGCTCCTGCGCGTGCAGGAGGTCCGGAACGCTGCGTTTCATGGGGGGAAGCTATCAGCTTTCAGCCGCCAGCGATCAGCCACCGGGGGCTTTTGCTGACGGCTGACCGCTGAGAGCTGACCGCTTCCTCTCTATCCCTTGACGACCTCCCCGTACCGCCCCAGCACGAGGTAGATCACCCAGCCCGTCACGGCGACGTAGAGCCACACGGGGACCGTCCAGCGCACCCAGGCGCGGTGGCGGTTGAAATACTTGCGGGCGGCGGGGGCGCCGATGTTGCCCAGGTTCCCGGCCAGGCGCAGCCCCTTGACGGAGTTGTACAGGGCGCCGAGGGCGAGCGGCAGGTTGACTGCCGCGAGGATGATGTGGCTGATCAGCAGGGCGAAGTACGCGCCGCGCCACGCGTCCGGGCCGACGTACTTCTTCTCGTAGCCCAGGCCCAGCCGGGTGAGGTAGAGCACCAGGAAGACGGTCGCCAGCGCGCTCGCCGTCGCCATCGCGCGCAGGTGCGCCTCGCGGTTGCCGCGCCGGATGAAGTACACCCCGGCCACGAGCGCGAGGCCGCTCAGGACGATGGTGATGACTGCCCACTGGTTGATGATCGCCGCCACATGGGCAGTCTAGGCGAGGGGGGCCGGGGCAGGTGACCCCGGGCGGGTGAGACGGGCAGGGGCGGGGGACAATCTTCAGCCGCGCCCGCCTAGAATGGGGGCGTTGATCCCGCCGGGCCCCTGGACCTCTTTGCGGCGTTGTCCTCAGGGCGCCCGTTTTTCGATTGGAAGGACGGTGCATGGAAGTGAGTCGTGTCGTGGCGGTGTCCCGCCCGGGTGCGGGAGCGTGGCTCTCCCGGCTGGCCTGGGCGGCCCTGGCGTACAACGTGCTGGTGATCCTCTGGGGCGCGGTCGTGCGCATCACGGGGGCGGGAGCGGGCTGCGGCGACCACTGGCCGCTGTGCAACGGCGTGGTCGTGCCCCAGAGCCCGGCCCTCCACACGGTCATCGAATTCAGCCACCGCCTCACGAGCGGCCTGAGCGGCGTGCTCGCGCTCGCCCTCGCCGGGCTGGCCTTTCTGGTGACCCCCAGGGGCCACCCCGTGCGGCTGGGGGCGCTCCTCAGCCTCGGCCTGATCGTGCTGGAGGGGCTCGTCGGCGGCGTGCAGGTCCTCCTCGGGCTGACGGCGGACTCCACCGACCCGGCGCGCGGGTTCGTGCAGGGCGTCCACCTCGCCAACACCTTCTTGCTGCTGGGAGCCCTGCTTCTCACCGCCTTCTGGGCGTCGGGCGGGCCAAGGCTGCGGCTGCGGGGCCAGGGCCGCACCCTCGGCCTGACCGCGCTCGGGTTGGGCCTGACCCTGGTCCTCGGCATGGCGGGGGCGGTGACGGCGCTCGGCGACCTGCTCTTCGCGCCCGCGCCCGGCACGCCCCTCGACACGGTGCGGCGCGACTTCGGGGCCACCGCGGGGCTGATCGAGAACCTGCGGGTGATCCACCCCCTGCTCGCCGTGCTCACGAGCGCGTACCTGATCTGGATGGTGGGGGCGCTGCGCCGCTTGCGGCCCTCGCCGGAGGTGGGCCGCTGGGGCCTCGCGCTCGTCGGCCTCATCGGCGTGCAGATGCTGGCGGGTTTCCTGAACGTGGCCCTCAAGGCCCCGGCCTGGATGCAGCTCACCCACCTGCTGCTGGCGTGCGGGATGTGGCTCGTGACGGTGACGCTGGCGTACCGCGCCCTGAGTGCCCCGGCGGCTCAGTCGAGCCGGGTGCCCGCCCGGGCAGGAGTGAACGTATGACGACGGAACCCATTCTCCGGGGCGATATCCTCTCCCCCGTGACCGAGGCCCCGCGCGCGACCTGGCGCGACTACCTGGCGCTGACCAAACCCAAGGTCATCAGCCTGCTGCTGTGGACCACCCTCACCGCGATGGTGATGGCGGCGCGCGGCTGGCCGGGGCTGGGGCTGCTCGTGGTCGTGTCGCTGGCCGGGTACATGTCCGCCGGGTCGGCGGGGGTCTTCAACATGATCGTGGACCGCGACATCGACCTCAAGATGAAGCGCACGGCGAACCGGCCCACCTCCAGCGGGTTGATCTCCACCCGCGACGCGGCGATCTTCGGGACGGCGCTGCAAGTCCTGTCCTTCCTGATGCTGTGGTTCTGGGCCACCCCGCTCGCGGCCTGGATGAGCCTCGCGGGCTTTTTCACCTACGTGGTCGTGTACACGCTCTGGCTCAAGCGGACGACGTGGCACAACATCGTCCTGGGCGGCGCCGCCGGGTGCTTTCCGCCCCTGGTGGGCTGGGCCGCCGTGACGGGGGACCTCAACCTCTTCGCGTGGTTTCTCTTCGCCATCATCTTCTTCTGGACGCCCGTGCACTTCTGGGCGCTCGCCCTGATGATCAAGGAGGAGTACCGCGAGGTCGGCATCCCCATGCTGCCCGTCGTGCACGGCGACCGGCTGACGGTGGCGCAGATCGGGCTGTACGCCGTGTACACCGTGGTCCTGTCGGTGATGCCGGTCTTCATCGGGGAGGTCGGGCTGCTGTACTTCGTGGTGGCGCTGATTCTCGGCGGGCTGCTGCTCGCGCGCTCGTGGCGGCTGTACCGGCACGTCATGGGTGGGGGGGCGGTCGAGCGGCGGGTCGCCGTGCCGCTGTACCTGTACTCGATGCTCTACCTCGCGCTGCTGTTTGTGGCGGGGGCGGTGGACCGGGTGCTGACGGCGTAGGCAGGGCGACGGGGCAGGGGGCGGCGGAAGGTAGCCGTCCCCCCACATTTTTCTGCCCCTGGCACGGGGTTCAGGACACTTGCCCACCGCTTCATCTGGTCTCATATGCCTACCCCTGACCGCTCGGTCGAACGGCGTGTGGAGGCACACACGGCGGTGTGGCCTGGAAGGCACACAAGCCTGAAGAACGCCTTAGACTGGGGGGAAGAGGAAAGAGGAAAGGAGTGAAGTTGAACACCAACCATAGCCGCCCCAGACGCGGACCGCCGGGAGGTCTGCCGCGCCGAGCCGTGCAGGCGGGTCTGCTCGGGTTGGCCGCGACGCTGCTCACGGGCTGTCAGTCCGAGAGGCTGATCAGCCTCGGGGACATGGCGTCGGCGAACAACCGCGAAGTCTTCTGGATGAGCGTTCCGGCCATCGCCCTGTCGATCATCATCTTCGCCGCCGTGTCGTGGGCGCTGTTTTACACGGTCCGCAAGTTCCGCGAGGACCGCAACGACGCCCCGCCCGCGCAGTTCCACGGCAACAACCGGCTGGAAGTGATTCTGGTGGTCGTGCCCGTGTTGATCGTGATGCTGCTGAGCATCCTGACGGTGCGGACGATGGCCCGCATCAACCCCACCCCGCGCGAGGCGGTGGACATCAACGTGCTCGCCCGGCAGTTCTGGTGGAACTTCGGCTACCCGGGCGCTCCCGCCGCCGCCGGGGGCACGGTGACCAACGGCAACGAGCTGGTGATCCCCACCCGCAACCAGATCGCCCTGACGATGACGGCCGGGGACGTGCTCCACGGCTTCTGGGCCCCCAACCTGGGCGGGCAACGCTACGCGATTCCCGGCTCGCAGAAGACGTGGCAGATCGACACCGACCGGGTGGGCGTGTACTACGGCGAGTGCTCGGTGCTGTGCGGGGCGAGCCACGCGAACATGCGCTACCGGGTGATCGCGCTGGAGCCGGAGCGCTACAACTCGTTCCTGCGCACCGCCCAGACCTACCGCGCCCCCACCCCCGCTCCCGGCAGCCCCGAGGCGCGCGGGTACACGATCTTCATGCAGGGCAAGCCCTCGACGGGGGCGCTCGCCTGCGCGGCGTGCCACCGGGTGCAGGGCACGCCCGCGAACGGCGCCGCCGGGCCCGACCTAAGCTTTTTCGGCACCCGCCGCACGCTGGGCGCGGGGATGTGGGAGGGCCGCGAGGCCCAGGAGATGCTGATTCCCTGGCTGGCGAACAGCCCCGGCGTCAAGCCCGGCAGCCAGATGCCGACCTACAACGGGGCGACCTACCGGGTGAACGGGGAGGTGCGCCGGGGCGGGGTGCTGACCCGGGGTGAGCTGGAGGATGTGGCCGCCTACCTGCGGACCCTGCGTCTGCCGGAGGAAGCCGACTACTGGCGGGGCGTGCCCGTGATCGGGGCGGGCAACTCCCAGGGCAGCGCCGACCGCGCCATCGGCGACGAAGGAGGAACTCAGTGACGGTTCAGCAAGCGCCGCAAACCACCGCGACCGTCCGCCGGGGTGCGTGGGAGGTCATCAAGGACTACATGATGACCACCGATCACAAGAAGATCGGGCTCCTGTACATCATCACGTCGATCTTCGGCTTCGCCCTGGCGGGGCTGCTCGCGGTCGCCATCCGGTTGCAGCTCGCGCTGCCGGACCAGACGCTGCTCGTGGGCAACAGCTACAACCAGGTGCTCACCGTCCACGCGGTGGTCATGCTCTTTTTCTTCCTGATTCCCATCGGGCTCTTCGGGTTCGGGAACTTCTTCTTGCCGCTGCAACTCGGCGTGCGTGACGTGGCGCTGCCGCGCGTGAACACCTTCGCGGTGTGGCTTTTCATCTTCAGCCTCGTGCTGGTGATCTCGGCGATGTGGAACGGCGGCGTGCCCGGCGTGGGCTGGACCTTCCCCTACCCCCTGGTGGTGGACGGCAACCAGACGGGGGCCACCGTTTTCATGGTGGCGATCATCCTCAACGGCCTGGGGTCGCTGCTCGGCAGCGCGAACTTCGCGGCGACCATCGTGAACCTGCGCGCCCCCGGCATGAGCCTGTGGAAGATGCCGATCTTTTGCTGGAGCATCTTCGCCACGAGCATCCTCCAGCTGGTCAGCCTGGGCGGACTGACGGCCGCCGCGCTCGTCGTGTACCTCGAACTCAAGCTGGGCATCAGCATGTTCAACCCCGGCATCGGGGGCTCGCCGATCTTGCAGCAGCAGTTTTTCTGGTTCTACTCGCACCCCGCCGTGTACGTGATGCTGCTGCCCTACCTCGGGATCGGCGCCGAGATCGCCTCCACGATGGCCCGCAAGCCGCTGTTCGGCTACCGGGTGATGGTGTACTCGCTGCTCGGCATCGTGCTCGTCAGCCTGCTGGTGTGGGTCCACCACCTCTTCGCGGTAGGACTGCCCGAAGCGTGGCAGATCGCCTTCGCCGTCGCTACCCTGATCGTGGCCGTGCCGACGGGCGTCAAGATCTTCAACCTGATCGGCACCCTGTGGGGCGGGCGCATCCTGATGAAGACGCCGACCTACTGGCTGGTGGGCTTCATCTTCAACTTCCTGATTGGCGGAATCACGGGCGTGTCCCTGGGAATGGTGCCCTTCGACTACCAGGTCACGATGAGCTACTACGTCGTGGCGCACTTCCACAACGTGATGATGTTCGGCACGGCGTTCCTGGCCTTCGGCGGCCTGTACTACTGGTGGCCGAAGATGACGGGCCGCTTCATGGACGAGCGGATCGGGCTGTGGCACTTCTGGCTGTTCATGATCGGCTCGTGGCTGACCTTCCTGCCGCAGTACGTGCTGGGCCTGATGGGCATGCCCCGGCGCTACTACACCTACCCGGCGGGCAACTGGACCTGGACCGAGCTGAACTTCCTCTCCACCCTGGGCGCCCTGACCCTGCTCGCGGGCGGCGTCGTGTTCGTGTGGAACATGCTTCAGAGCATGCGGCGGCCCATCACGGCTTCTCCCAACCCCTGGGGCGGCTTCACGCTGGAGTGGACGGCGGCCTCGCCTCCCGCCGCGTACAACTTCGCGCACGAATTCCCCACCACCTTCCCCACCGAGCGCCCGCTCTACGACTGGGAGAAGAACGGCGACAAGCTCACGCCGGTCGATCCGCGGTCGATCCACCTGCCGGTCGATTCGATCTGGCCCTTCATGACGGCCCTCAGCCTGCTGCTGATGGGGTACGGCTTCTCGTTCGGGTGGTTCACCAACTTCACGGTGACGGGCGGCCTGGAGCCCTTCTTCGACGCGGGGCTGGGGCACGTGATCGCCAGCCTGGTGCTGTACGCCTCCCTGCCGCTGTTCTTCTGGTCGCTGTTCAAGTGGGCCGGGACGCGCGAGTACGCCGTGCCCGTCGAGCACCACCACCTGACCAAGTACGACAACGGCTTCATGGGGATGGCGTGGTTCATCATCTCGGAAGTCAGCCTCTTCGGCGTCCTGATCGGCGGCTACGTGTACCTGCGCATCATCGGGGCCGCCGAGCCGCCCGCCCTGCGCCCCAACATCTGGCTCGCGGCGCTGAACACCTTGATTCTGGTGTCGTCCTCCTTCGTGATCCACAAGGCCGAACAGGACCACCACCACGGGCGCTACACCTGGTTCCGGCTGGGGCTGTTCATCACCCTGCTGCTGGGCGTGATCTTCATGCTCTTCCAGGTCTACGAGTTCACGCTCTTCGGGGTGGAGAGCGACTGGCGCCAGAACCTGTGGCAGTCGTGCTTCTTTACCATCGTCGGCCTGCACGGCCTGCACATCCTGATCGGCGGCACCGGCGTCGCCCTGCCGTACTACCAGGCGCTGACCGGCAAGATGGACAAGTACAACCACGGCTCGCTCACCGCCGCCAGCCTGTACTGGCACCTGGTGGACGTGGTGTGGCTGTTCATCGTGGCGATCTTCTACGCGTGGTGAGGTAGCGGGGAAGCGGTCAGCAATCAGCTTTCAGCCATCAGGGGTGGGGACGTGACGAGCGTTCCCACCCCTCCTCCTTTGTCTTGTGCTGACCGCTGACGGCTGAAGACTTGTTGCGCAGTAGCTGAAGAGGCAGCGGGGCGACGTGAACCGTCGCCCCGCTGTCCTGCCCTTGGCTTCAGATCGCGGAGAGGTGCAGTCGGCGTTGCCAGCGAAGGTTGAC